>SLKB01000202.1 GCA_007134805.1 Paracoccaceae bacterium | reverse complement strand
GGGCTGGTCGAGGCGGACAGGATCTTCTACTCGGCCGCGTCGGGCGTGGGGATGCCGGTGGTGTATCTGGGCGCCAAGACCGGCCGCGACGGGGTGGGCGGGGCGACCATGGCCTCGGCCGAGTTCGACGACACGATCGAGGCGAAGCGCCCGACCGTGCAGGTGGGCGATCCGTTCACCGAAAAGCGCCTGCTGGAAGCGTGCCTGGAGCTGATGGCTTCGGGCGCGGTGATCTCGATCCAGGACATGGGGGCGGCGGGGCTGACCTGTTCGGCCGTCGAGATGGGCGACAAGGGGAGCTTGGGGATCCGGCTCGATCTGGACCGCGTGCCCTGCCGCGAGACCGGCATGAGCGCCTATGAGATGATGCTCTCGGAAAGCCAGGAGCGGATGCTCATGGTGCTGCGACCCGAAGCCGAGGAGGCGGCGCGCGCGATCTTCGAGAAATGGGATCTGGATTTCGCCATCGTGGGCGAGACGATTGCCGAGGATCGCTTCGTGATCCTGCAGGGCAATGACTTGCGCGCCGATCTGCCGCTGTCGAAACTCGCATCGAACGCGCCGGAATATGACCGGCCCTGGGTGGACAGCCCCGCGCCCCCGCCCCTGCCCGAGATCCCGCAGATCGCGCCAGTGGACGCGTTGCGGGCGCTGATCGGATCGCCCTCCTACGCGCACAAGGCCTGGGTCTGGGAGCAGTATGACACGCAGGTCATGGCCGACACGCTGCGCGTGCCCGGCGCGGGGGCAGGCATCGTGCGGGTGCACGGGACCGAGAAAGCGCTTGCCTTCACCTCGGATGTGACGCCGCGCTATGTGCGCGCGAACCCCGAAGAGGGCGGCAAGCAGGCCGTGGCCGAGGCCTATCGCAACCTCTGCGCGGTCGGGGCGCGGCCGCTGGCGGCGACCGACAACCTCAATTTCGGCAACCCCGAGAAGCCCGAGATCATGGGCCAGTTCGTCGGCGCGATCCTCGGGATAGGCGCGGCGTGCCGGGCGCTCGACATGCCGATCGTGTCGGGCAATGTCTCGCTCTACAATGAAACCGATGGCCAGCCGATCCTGCCCACGCCCACGATCGGCGCCGTGGGGCTGATCGCGCATGTCGACGCGATCATCGGCAGCCGGCCCGAGGCGAGCGATGTGGCGCTGGTCGTGGGTGCGGGCGCGGGGCATCTGGGCCAGTCGGCGCTCATGGCCGAGGCGTTCGGAATCGAGGCGGGCGACGCGCCGCCCGTCGATCTGGAGGCGGAGCGGCGCAATGGGGAATTCGTGCGCGCGCATGCAGGGTGGATCCGCGCGGCGAGCGATCTGTCCGATGGCGGGCTGGCGCTGGCGGCCTTCGAGATGGCCGAGGGCGCGGGGTTGGGCGTGAGCCTGACGCCGCGCAGCATCGCCGCACTTTTCGGCGAGGATCAGGGGCGGTATCTGATCGCCTGCAGCTTCGATCAGGCCGAGGCCCTGATGGTCGCGGCCGGGCAGGCCGGGGTGCATCTGGAAACGGTCGGCCAGTTCGGCGGCGATCAGATCCGTCTGGGCGATGACGGGGCCCCGCTGGCGGAGTTGTCCGCGCTCTATCGCGGGGCTTTCGCGCGGATGATGGGCGAGGCGTGAGCTCTCAGAGCGGTTTTCGGTAGAGCACCCAGTCCGCGCCCCCCTCGATGGGGCCGTCGGGGTGCTTTGGGGCCGTGTCGACCACCTCGAAGCCCTGCGCCTCGTAGAGCGCGCGCGCAGCGCGTCGCGCGCTCGAGACGATCAGGCTGAGCGCGCCGCGCTTCGTGGCATGGGCGCGGTCCTGCGCGGCCCCGATCAGCGCGCGACCGAGGCCCTTGCGGCGCCAGTCAGGCCGGGTGGCGATCACGTTGACATACCAGCTTCCCGGCACGCGCGCCTCAAGCGCGACGAGCGGTTGCACGGGCGCGGGGAGGCTTTCGAGATCGACCGGGTCCGGCGCGTCCTCGAGCGGGTAGCCGATCAGGCCCGCGGCCACCGTCGCGTCGGGCGCCTCGACGACCAGCGCGTTGCGCCAGGAAAATCCGCCTTCGTCGCGCTGCGCGCGGCGGCGGCCGACGCCGTGCAGATCTTCGCCCGGCGCGGCCATCCGGGCCCAGAGATATTGCGGCACCCCGTCGCCGGCCATGAGGATGAAGTCCACAAGCACCGCAGCATCATCAGGTGTTGCGGGACGGAATGTGAGGTTCGGGTCTGGCATCGCGAGCCCCTCCTGAGCGGGCCGCGCGCAGGCCGGGCGCGGCGCAGTCAGCCATGCGCCCCGGGCGCAGCCTGCGGCGCTTGATTATGGTCCTGCCCGGGGTTAGTTTGCCTCATAAGCGCCGCGAAGGCCAGTACGACGACCACAAGGACATGCCATGGCGATATCTGCCGAGGAACTCGAGACCCTGCTGCGCGAGGGATTTCCGAACGCGAAGATCACGATCACGGATCTGGCCGGCGACGGCAATCACTACGCCGCCGAAGTCGTGGACGAGAGCTTTCGCGGGCTCAATCGCGTGCAGCAGCAACGCACGGTCTATGCCGCGCTGAAAGGCAAGATGGACGGCAATCATGGCGAATTGCACGCGCTTGCGCTGACCACCAAGGCCCCAAGCTGATCCCGGAAGGACGAACACCCATGAGCGCTGAAGAGCAAATCAAGCAGACTGTCGAAGCCAATGACGTGGTGCTGTACATGAAGGGCACCAAGACGATGCCGCAATGCGGGTTTTCCAGCCGCGTCGCGGGGGTGCTGAACTTCATGGGCGTCGAGTTCACGGATGTGAATGTGCTCGCCGATGACGCGATCCGGCAGGGGATCAAGGATTTCTCGGACTGGCCGACGATCCCGCAGCTTTACGTGAAGGGCGAGTTCGTGGGCGGCTGTGACATCATCACCGAGATGACGCTTTCGGGCGAGCTGGACCAGCTTTTCGACACCAAGGGCGTGCATTACGACAAGGACGCCGCCGAGAAGATCCGCGAAGCGAATACCTGAGAGGCTGGTCGAGAAAGCACTTCGGGCGGCGCCCATCGGGAAGCTGTTCCCATTCCGCCGTCTGATCGGAGCGCAGAGGGCCGCGCCCGACCCTGGGGGGGCGCTTTGGCACGCCGGAGCGGCTGTGCTTTATGCCTGCCACGCCCCTCCGGCGGGTCAGCAATTTGCCACTGTTGCAATGCGCCCTCCCGACGGGAGGGTCGGGCGCGGCCCGGGCTGGTCGCCCGGGCGAGGGCTTGTGGGAAACGCGGCGAGTAACAGCTTTTCGAGTCGAGACTTGACTACTCGCAGATGCCGGACTTTTTCAGAAGCCCCTTAGCCGCCCGACCAGGGACGCAGGCCTGACGCGGCGCGCGCGGTGCGGATCCTTGGGGCGTCGGGGCCGGGCCACATGGCGACAGCACCCGTGTCGCGCAGGGTCGCAGGCGTGAACAGCTGACAGGGGCCCGCGGGCGGCGCGTCCGGGGTGACCGAGGCCACGATGATGCGGCCCGCCACGCAAAGCGCGTCGATCTCGGCAATGCCGCGCTGGCCGCTGAGATGGACGACATCGAAGCCTGCCGCGCGCAGATGCACGACCGGATCGCTGGGCCCGGCGAGCCCGCGGGCATGCGCCGCCTCGGGGGTGGCGGCGTCGCC
>SLKB01000386.1 GCA_007134805.1 Paracoccaceae bacterium | reverse complement strand
GTATGGCGGGTGCAGCTATGAAAGCTGGCCCGCGCGGGTCGCCAACCGCGAGGATATCGGCAAGTTCACGCTGCAGTACGATTACCTGCCGCTGCTTGGCGTGGCGGTGCTGCGGGCCTATGAATTCGAGGGCGAGCCGCCCGACCGGCTGACCCCGATTGCCATTGCGCCCGTCACCCCCTGAGCGCGCCCGGACCGCCCGGATGGAAGGACCACCATGACCCAGCCCGCCCCCATCGCCCCGCAGATCCGCCGCGCCGGAGAGTGGACCCGCGCCGCCGACCGGATCACGCTGGATTACGAGGCGCGGTTCCTGCGCCGCAAGCGGCTGACGGCGGACGGGGGCCTGCAATTCGTCGTCGACCTGCCCGAGACCATCAGCCTCGAGGATGGCGACGCGCTGGAGTTGGAGGATGGCCGGCTGGTGGAGGTGGTGGCGGCGGCCGAACCTCTGGTCGCGGTGACGGGCGCGGTGCTGCCGCGGCTGGCCTGGCACATCGGGAACCGCCACACGCCCTGCGAGATCGGGGCGGACCGGCTGGTGATCCGCCACGACCATGTGCTGGAGGAGATGCTGCGCGGGCTGGGGGCCAGCATGGAGCGGTTCGACGGACCGTTTCGCCCCGAAGGCGGTGCCTATGGGCATGGCCGGACCATGGGGCATTCGCATGGAGCTGACGAGGCAGCGCGGTATCGCGGCCATCTGGATTCGGGCGATTTCGGCGAGGGCGGCGGCGGGGAATGAGTGCGGCCGGGCGGCTGACACTGGCGCAGTGGCTCTCACCCGCGTTTCCGGTGGGGGGGTTTGCGTTCTCGCAAGGGCTGGAATGGGCGATCGCGCGGGGGGAGGTCGGGACGGCCGAGGCCCTGCGCGGGTGGCTGGAGGGGTGCCTGGCGCAGGGGGCGGGGCGGTCCGATGCGATCCTGTTGTGTCTGGCACTGAGGGGCGAGGATTCCGGGCTGGACGATCTGGCGCGTGCGCTGGCGCCGTCGCGCGAGCGGCTGGAGGAGACGGAGGCGCAGGGGGCGGCCTTTGCGGCGGCGGTGGGGGCGTTGGGGATGCAGGTCGCGGCCGCGCCCTATCCGCTGGCGGTGGGGCGGGCGGCGCGGGGCCTGGGGCTGGAGGCCACGGAGGTCGCGGCGCTGTGGCTGCAGGCGCAGGCCACGAACCTTGTGCAGATCGCGGTGCGGCTGGTGCCGCTGGGGCAGGGGGACGGGCAGCGCGTTCTAGGGGCGGTGCAGCCGCTGATCCTGGCCCTGGCCGAGGAGGCGGCGGTGGCGGGGCCCGAGGCGCTGGGGTCGGCCACGTTCCGGGCCGATCTGGCCAGCATGCAGCATGAGACGATGGAGGTGAGACTGTGCAGGACCTGACCGCCCCGCCAAGGCCCGAGGCGACGCCTGCGCCGCAGGCCCGGCCCCGCAGCGCAAACGGCCCGCTGAAGGTGGGCATCGGCGGGCCGGTGGGCGCGGGCAAGACCACGCTGACCGAGGCGCTGTGCAAGGCGATGCGGGACCGCTGGTCGATGGCGGTCATCACCAACGACATCTACACCGCCGAGGATGCGGAGTTCCTGATGCGCGCGCAGGCGTTGCCGATGGAGCGTATCCGGGGGGTGGAGACGGGCGGCTGTCCGCACACCGCGATCCGCGAGGATGCATCGATCAACCTGGCGGCGGTGGCGGACCTGCGGGCGAAGCTGCCCGATCTGGATGTGGTGCTGATCGAGAGCGGGGGGGACAATCTGGCGGCCACCTTCAGCCCGGAGCTGGCGGATCTGACGATCTATGTGATCGACACCGCCGCGGGGCAGGACATTCCGCGCAAGCGGGGGCCGGGGCTGGCGCGGTCGGATCTGCTGGTGGTGAACAAGGTGGACCTTGCGCCCCATGTGGGGGTGGATGCGGCGCTGCTGGAACGCGACGCCCGCGCCGCACGGGGGACGCGCCCGGTGGTCATGGCGAGCCTGAAGGCGGGCATCGGCGTGGACGAGATCGTGGCCTTCATCGCGGAGGCAGGCGGGCTGTAGGCCCCCGGCCGCGGCCCGATCCGCCGGGGGTCGGGGGGGTGGCGGCGCCGGGCCGGTTGCCGTCGTGACCGGGCTGGCCTATCTGAGGCGCCGCCCTGTCCGCCGCCGCTGGAAATCCGATGCCCATCACCCTGCCCGAGACATTGCCGGCCTATGGTGTCCTCGACCGCGAGGGGGTGATGGTGATGGCCCAGCACCGCGCCGCGCGGCAGGACATCCGGCCGCTGCGGATCGGGCTGCTGAACCTGATGCCCAAGAAGATCCAGACCGAGACGCAGTTCGCCCGCCTGATCGGCGCGACGCCGCTGCAGATCGATTTCCACCTGATCCGGATGAGCGAGCACGAGACCAAGACCACCGCGGCCGAGCACATGGCGGAATTCTATCGCCCGTTTTCCGAGGTGCAGGGCGAGAAGTTCGACGGCCTCATCATCACCGGGGCGCCGATCGAGCATCTGGACTATGCCGACGTCACCTATTGGGACGAGCTGTGCGCGGTGTTCGACTGGTGCCGGACCCATGTGCACGCGACATTCGGCGTGTGCTGGGGGGGGATGGCGTGGCTGCACCATGTCCATGGCGTGGCCAAGCACATGCTGCCCGCCAAGGCCTTCGGCTGTTTCCGGCACCGGAACCTGGCGCCGTCCTCGCCCTATCTGCGGGGGTTTTCGGACGATCTGCTGATCCCGGTCAGCCGATGGACGGAACTGCGGCAGGCCGAGATCGACGCGGTGCCGGGGCTGCGGACGCTGCTGGCCAGCGACGAGGTGGGGCCGTGCCTGATCGAGGATGCGGCGCGCCGGACGCTCGTGATCGTGAACCATCTGGAATATGATTCGACCACGTTGAAGGAAGAATATGATCGCGATGTCGCCGGCGGACGGGACATTGCGGTGCCGGTGAACTACTTCCCCGGGGACGACCCTGCGCGGATGCCCACGAACCGGTGGCGCAGCCATGCCCATCTTCTTTACGGCAACTGGATCAACGAGATTTACCAGACAACGCCCTATGACATCGCGCACATTGGTTCTTAGCCTGATCTCCCTCGTCGCGGTGACCGTCCTGCTGGGCGGGTGCGCGGCGTTGCTGGATGCGCGCGCGACGGACCGCGAGGCGCTGGCCGAGGCGCGGTATCCCCCCTCGGGCGAGATGATCGAGGTGGGGGGCACGCGCATCCATGCGCATGTGGAGGGTTCGGGGCCGGATCTGGTGATGATCCATGGCGCGAGCGGGAATTTGCGGGACTTCACCTTTGCGCTGTCGGGGGCGTTGGCGGACGAGTTCCGGGTGATCGCGCTGGACCGGCCCGGGCTGGGCTGGTCCGACACGATCCCCGACCATGAGGACCCGCGCGCGCAGGCGGCGGTGTTGCGGGCGGCGGCCGAGCGGCTGGGGGTGCGCGATCCGCTGGTGCTGGGCCACAGCTATGGCGGGGCGGTGGCGTTGGCCTGGGCGCTGCAGGCGCCCGACGACACGGCGGGGCTGGTGATCCTGGCGGGCGCCTCGCACGAGTGGGAGGGGAGCCTGGGGATCACCCAGACGCTGCCTGCGACCGCGCTGGGGCGATGGCTGGTGGTGCCGGTGGTCACGGCCTTTGCCACGCGG
>SLKB01000164.1 GCA_007134805.1 Paracoccaceae bacterium | reverse complement strand
TCTACAACATCTTGCTGCAGGTCATGGATCACGGGCAACTGACGGACCATAACGGCCGAACGGTGAATTTCCGCAATGTGATCCTGATCATGACCTCGAATGCCGGCGCGACCGAGCAGGCAAAGTCCGCGATCGGCTTCAACCGTGATCGGCGCGAGGGCGAGGATACTGCAGCAATCGAGCGGACCTTCACCCCCGAATTCCGCAATCGTCTTGACGCGGTGATCAGTTTCGCGCCCCTGCCGCAATCCGTCATCCTGCGCGTAGTTGAAAAATTCGTGCTGCAACTCGAGGCGCAACTCCTCGATCGCAATGTCACGATCGACCTGACTGAGGATGCGGCTTCTTGGCTTGCCGAGAAAGGCTATGATGACAAGATGGGCGCGCGCCCGCTCGCGCGTGTAATCCAGGAGCACATCAAGAAGCCGCTCGCGGAAGAACTGTTGTTCGGCAAGCTTGCCAAGGGCGGCGTCGTCCATGTGCACCTTCGCGACGGGCAGATCGCACTGACCATGGAAGGGCCGGATGCAAAGCAGATCACGGGCAACAATCCCCCGTTGTTGACCGCCGAATAGGCAACGCGTCCGACCCGCTTTTTGACGCGGCGCTCATGACATTGTCAGGGCGCCGCGTTGTTTTTCTGCCATAGGGATGCGCGATGCTGATCCCGATCCGCGACCACAACCCGTCGAACCTGCGCCCTTATGTTACCTATGCGCTGCTGGTGGCCAACCTTGTCATCTTCATCGCATACACTCCGCTTTTTGCCGATGAACGTGTGCTCATGCGGTTCTTCCTCGAATGGGGCATGGTGCCCGCCCGGTTAAGCGCAGGGGACGGTCATTTCACGCTGCTTTCGCACCAGTTCCTGCATGGCGACATGCTGCATCTTGGCTCCAACATGTTGTTTCTATGGATATTCGGGAACAATATGGAAGAAGTCTGGGGCAGGTGGAAATTTCTGGGCTTCTATCTGATCTGCGGGCTGGCAGCGGCCGGGTTGCAGTACGGGGCGGACCCTCTTTCGCGCATTCCGATGGTCGGGGCCTCGGGCGCGATTGCCGGGGTTCTTGGTGGATATCTGCTGTTCTACCCGCGCGCCCGCGTCGACATGTTCCTGTTTCTGCTGGTGATCTTTCGGATCATTCCGATCCCGGCCTGGGTGGTTCTGGGAAGCTGGTTCGTCCTGCAGGTTCTTGGCGGGCTCAGTGCACCTGCCGATGCTGGTGGCGTCGCATATTGGGCGCATGCGGGCGGGTTTGTCGCGGGCGTGATCCTTTGCCTTCCGCTGTGGTTGCTCAAGGGCGGGACAGCTTTCTGGCGCGGATGCAATGGGGTTCCCCCGCACCCTGATGCCGAATATCGCTTCGTGCGCTCCTCGATCCCGAAGGTCACCCGCCGGCGCCGTTTTCGGGACAGCCCATGGCGACGTTAGGCCGTGCGGCCGCTCAGATTGCGGGCGAAACTGTCGAAAATGGCAGAATTTGCCGCAATGACGCTGCCGCTCTCCAGAAGTGACGTGCCTTCGCGCAGCGGCTGGGCAAAGCCGCCGGCCTCGCGCACGATAAGCAGCCCAGCGGCGATGTCCCAAACGTTCAATTCCCGTTCCCAGAATCCATCGAACCGCCCAGCCGCCACATAGGCCAGATCGAGCGCGGCCGCACCCCAGCGGCGCACCCCGGCGCAGGCGGGCATGAGTTGCGCAAGATCGTGCAGGGTCGCGGGCAGGGTCTTCTTTGTGCCAAATGGCACGCCCGTTGCAAAGATGCACTCTGCCATGACCGAGCGGTTCGATACTCGCAGTCGCATGTCGTTCATGAAGGCGCCAGCACCTTTTTCGGCCACGAACATTTCGTCCTTGGCGGGATCGAAGACCACCGCCGAGACGATCTCGCCCTTGAATTCAAGTGCGATCGAGACTGCCCAATGCGGCAGCCCATGAAGGAAATTCGTTGTCCCGTCGAGGGGATCGACGATCCAGCGTCGCGTCGGATCCTTGCCGATAACGGGCTCTGATTCCTCGCCAATCCACCCATAATTGGGGCGCCCCTCGCTCAGTGCCTCTCGGATGATGCGTTCGGAGGTGATGTCGGCCCGGCTCACGAAATCGCCGGCGGCCTTGGACGAGACCTGAAGGTTCTCGACCTCACGGAAATCCTTGACCAGCGCGCGCCCCGCCTTGCGAGCTGCATTGATCATGAGGTTGAGATTGGCGCTGCCTTGCATCCGTCTGCTCCTGTCCCGGTCAGCGGGGGCTATACGCGGGCGTGGGATGGAAGGGAAGCCTCAGGCGCGCTGCAATTTCAGCGGCTCGGTGCGCGCGAGCCGCAGGACATGGGCCATGTAGGGTTTTGCCACCTCGTCGCTGCGCACGGCTGCGTAGAGCCGTCGCGTCAACCCGGTTTCGGTGAGCGGTCGCGTCGCATAGTCGGAATGGTAGCGGATGTCACGCAGCACCCAGTCGGGCAGTACCGACACACCTCGGCCAGAGGCAACGAGGAGCAGGATCACCGCCGTCAGTTCCACCTGCCGGATCGCGCGCGGCTCGACCTTGGCAGGGGTGAGTAATTGCGTGAAGACATCGAGCCGTGTACGTTCGACAGGATATGTGATGAGCGTCTGGTCGCGGAAATCCTCGGCCTCGATATAGGGTTTTGCGGCCAGCGGATGCGTGCGCGGGGCAACGAAGACCGGCTCGTAATCGAAAAGCGGCTGGAACACGATCCCGTCGAGTTGCTCAGGGTCGGAGGAGACGACCAGATCCACCTCTTCGCGTTGCAAGGCGGGCAGGGCATCGAAGGCAAGCCCGGGGCGAATGTCGACATCAACCTCGGGCCAGGCCTTGCGGAACTGCTCGAGCACCGGGAACAGCCAGTCAAAACAGGCGTGGCATTCGATCGCGATGTGAAGCCGGCCGGCCGAGCCGCGCACGAGGCCTGCGAATTCCTCTTCCAGCGCGCCAACGCGTGGCAGGATCTCTTCGGCCGCGCGAAGCATCTTCATTCCGGCCGCCGAGAGCTTCAGCGGCTTCGAGCGGCGCACGAACAGCTCGACTCCCGCCTGCTCCTCGATCCCCTTGACCTGATGTGAGAGCGCCGATTGCGTCATGTTCAGAAGATCGGCCGCGCGCGCGAGTCCGCCGGCCTCATGGATCGCCTTGATCGTGCGCAGATGCCGGAACTCGATGTGCATCCTGAAGCTCAGCTCATGATAGTGTTGAAGATAATGAGGTGGTTTCACATTTGCGTCTGTGACACAAGCGGTAAGCAAATCCGGAGGTGGCTCATGACAACACCGCGCGTGTCCTTTGAATTCTTCCCGCCCAAGACTCTCGAGGCGAGCTTTCGGTTGTGGGACACTGTGCGCATGCTCGCGCCGCTCTCGCCGCATTTCGTGTCGGTCACTTACGGGGCCGGAGGGACGACCCGGCAATTGACGCACGAGGCAGTCACGACCATCGGCGGGCAATTCGATCTGACTGTCGCAGCGCATCTGACCTGTGTTGATGCAACGCGCGCCGAGACGCTCGAGATTGCCGAGGCCTATGCGAAAGCCGGCGTGCGCGAAATAGTCGCGCTTCGCGGCGATGCGCCCAAGGGGCAGGCGCGCTTCACGCCGCATCCCGATGGCTTTTG
>SLKB01000034.1 GCA_007134805.1 Paracoccaceae bacterium | reverse complement strand
GGATCTGATAGCCTTCGCGCATCAGATCCTGCTGCAGCGCGTCCACAGTGTCGGCGAAGAACGAATTGACGAGCGACGGGACGATCACGCCCACCACCGGCGTTTGCGCCGCGGCAAGCGCGCCGGCCATGCGGTTGGGCACATAGCGCAGGCTGTCGATCGCCGACTGGATCCGTTTGCCAAGCTTTTCGGACACCTGATCGGGCGCGCGCAGGTAAAGCGAAACCGTCGAGGCAGAGACCTGCGCCACGCGGGCTACATCGGTCATGGTCGTGCGGTTCGAACTGCGGCGGCTCATGGGGTGACAATCGCTCTTGCGGATCCCGGGATCTAAAGGGTGCGGCCAGAAGGTCAACCGGCCGCACGCATGAAGGACGAAGAGGCGCCGCTTCGGCGCCCCTGTTGTCCCCGTCACCGCATGGCAGAGGCGCGGTCGGAGTCGACGATCGCTTCAGCGCGCGCGACAGCGGCCTCAAAGGCCTCGAGGAACTCGGCACCCGCATCCTCGAAGCGTTCCAGATACCAGTCACGGATCGGGCCTGCATGTTCGCGGAACAGCTCCATCTCTTCCTCGGTGGGCGCGATGATCTCGCCACCTGCCTCCGTCCATTTCGCAAAGGCATCAAGCTCCTTGCGTGGCTGGATGCCGAACTGGACGGTGGACATCAGCGCCCCCCCATCGAGCACGACCTGCTGCTGCTCGGGTGTGAGCGACTGGAAGGTTGCGTTGTCGATGAACCACATCGAGGCCATGTAGGCGTGCCCGTCGAGCGTGATGTACCCCAGCTGCTCCTGGAAGTTCATGTTGGCGATATCGCTGATCGAGTTCTTGGTGCCATCCACGACGCCGGTCTGCAGAGCGGTATACACTTCAAGCCACGGGATCGGGGTCGGCGAGCCGCCCATGGAGCGTACCAGACGCTGCTGGATTTCCGACTCGATGGTCCGGAAGCGCAGGCCGGAGACATCCTCGGGCGTGCGGATCGGGCGGTTCTTGGTGGCGAAGTTGCGCCACCCGCCGGTCTGCGTCATCGCCAGAAGCAGGATATCGTCGTTCGACGATTCGAGGATCTTCTCACGCATGAAGGTGGTGAATTCGGGATCCTGCAGCACAAGCTGTGCCACGCGGTCCGAAGACAGCGTATAGGGCACATCCATCCCCTGCACGGGCGGATAGATCGCCGAGGCCCCGCCCGCTGTCGCCGTGTACATGTTCACAACGCCCGCGCGCATCGACTCGAAACACTCATTCGCCGAGCCGCAGAGCTGCGCGCCCACGAAGATGTTCACCGTGACCTCGCCACCAGTGCGCGCCTCGACGAAATTCTTGAACACGAGCGCCGCGTCATATTCCTGGTCGTCCTCATTGGCGAGGAAGACAAGGTTCAGTTCGGTCGCGCTGAGGGCCGCGGGCGCGAAGGCCCCGGCGAGCGCGAAAGCCCCTGCAAGCAGCGTCGTGCGCGTGCTGTCATAGGCAGTCTTGAAGTCCAGCATATCAGTTCCTCCCGTTTTGGTTGTCTAGACATACCCAAGCTGGCGCGGCAACCACATCACCAGTTCGGGAAACAGAACGAGTGCCACGACCACCGCGACCTCGAACAGGAAATAGGGGATCAGATCCCAGGAGATCCGCTCGATCCGTTCGCCCGAGATCCCCGAGACGACGAACAGCACAAGCCCCAATGGTGGCGTGATCAGCCCGATGATCAGCGTCACGCACATCACCACTGCGAAATGGATCGGATGGATGCCCACGCCCACCATCACCGGCGCGAGGATCGGCGCGAGGATCAGGATCGCGGGGCCCGCATCCATGATCGTCCCGATGGCGAGCAGGAACAGCACCACCACCAGAAACAGCATAAGCGGGTCAGAGGTGATGTTCAGGATGAAGCCCGACACAAGCTGCGGCGTGCCCTTGAGGCTGACGAGCGAGGCGAAGGACACCGCCGCGCCCACCAACAGCAGGATGATCGCGGATTTGAGCGCCGCTGCGCTGAACACCTCGATCAACTGCTTGAGGCTGATCTCGCGGGTGATGAAGAGGCCAAGGATCAGGGCATAGAAGGCCGCGACGGCCGCGCCCTCGGTGGGTGTGAACACACCGCCGACAATGCCGCCGATCAGGATGATCGGGGTCAGAAGCGGCAGGAAGGCGGATTTGCCCGTCTCCCAGGTATCGGCCCAGCTTGCGCGTGCGGCCGGGTCGGGGAAGGTGCGGAAGCGCGCGACGATCGCCACCACCACCATCAGCCCGAAACCGATGATCAACCCCGGGATGATCGACGCCGCGAACATCGCCGCCACCGACACATTCATGATGAACGCATAGAGGATCATCAGCCCCGAAGGCGGGATGATCGACGCGAGCACCGCCGAGGCCGCCGTGATCGCGGCCGAGAAGGATTTGGTGTAGCCCGCCTGATGCATGCCCGGGATCATCACCCCGCCCAGCGCCGAGGCGTCCGCCACCGCCGAGCCAGAGCCGCCGGCCAGCATGATCGAGGACGAGACCGACACCTGCCCGAGCCCTGCCTTGCGATGCGCAACGAAGGTCTCGGCGAATTTCACGATCCGGCTGGTCACGCCACCGGCCGTCATCAACTCGCCCGCGAGGATGAAGAACGGCAGTGCCATCAGCGGGAAGCTGTCCATCCCCGCGAACAGCCGCTGCACCAGCAGGTTCAGGAAGCGCAGATTGTCCTCGAAGATCAGGGTCAGCCCCGGCGCAAGCAGCATCACGAAGACGATGGGCGTGCCGATGACCAGAAGCCCGAGGAAGATGTAGATGTAGAGAAACGCCATGACCTCAGCTCCCCGCGCCTGTGGATGACCCGAAGACGTAGACCTCATAGCGCCCCGGATTGAACAGATTGCCGATGATCCGGCACAGCCGCTCGAGCGACACCAGCGCCACCATGGCAAAGCCGATCGGCATGATTGCGTAGACATAGCTGAGCGGCAATTGCAGCGAGAGCGTGAAGCTGCTGCCCGCCCGCGACATCAGCCCCCAGCCGAGCCAGATCCCGCCGCAGAGCATGACGAACACCGACAGCTCGATCGCGAGCCCGACATAGCGAATCCAGGGCGTGTGCTGGACCATCGAGACAAAGATATCGAGGCTGACATTCATCCCGTAGCGATGCGCGGTCGGGAAATAGAGGAAGGCCATCCAGACCATCATCGTGCGCGACAATTCCTCTGTCCAGCCGAAGCTGTCGCCCAGCACATAGCGGTAGAAGACATGCACGATCACGACGCCCAGCATGCCGAACAGCAAGGCTGTCGCAGCGTAGCCGGCCACGCGGGTGATGACGACGTTCAAAAATCCCAGATAGCGGATGATCACATCCATCCAACCCCTCCCTGCATCGCGCGCCGCCCTTCCTCCTCCAAGGATTTCGCAGCGCTGCGGACATAGGTAGCACGACTGGCGCAATCCTGTCAAAATCTTTATTGGAATTTTTTAATGCTTTTTTTACAATAGATTAGATGACTTTTTGGCAAAGCTCAAACCCGGAGGGACCGCACGAGGAGAAAATTTCCTGAGTACTCTTGCAGCGGTGCGATTTTGGTGACACACTTCGCGCATGCTGCAGATCCGCCCGGAGGAGGGGCAGGTCTGCAGCCGCAGACGGGAGGG
>SLKB01000207.1 GCA_007134805.1 Paracoccaceae bacterium | reverse complement strand
TCGCGCGGTCGGGCACCGGCGCGGGCTGCCCGGTCGATTCAGCCGAGAGAAGCTTCTTCGTATAGGGGTGCCTGGGGCGCTCGAAAATCTCCTGGGTCGGGCCCTGCTCGACAATCTCGCCGCCCTGCATCACGCAGACCCGGTCGGCAAAGCGGCGCACGATGTTCAGATCATGGGTGATGAACAGAAGGCTCATCCCCTCGGCGCGCTTCAGGTCCACCAGAAGTTCCAGGATCTGCGCCTGGATCGTCACATCGAGCGCGGTCGTCGGCTCGTCGGCGACCAGCAGTTCGGGCCCGTTGGCCAGCGCCATGGCGATCATCACCCGCTGCCGCTGCCCGCCCGAAAGCTGATGCGGATAGGCCGAAAGCCGGCTTTCCGCATCCCGGATGCCCACCTTCTCCAGCAGCTCCAGCACGCGCACGCGCGCTTTCGCGCCGCCCAGCCCCTGATGCAGCGCAAGGCTTTCAGTGATCTGCTTCTCGATCGTGTGCAGCGGGTTGAGCGAGGTCATCGGCTCCTGAAAGATGAAGCTCACATCATTGCCGCGCACCTGCCGCAACTGCGCGGTCGAGGCGCCGACAAGCTCCTGCCCCTTGAACGTGACCGAGCCCTGCACATCGGCTGAATCCGGCAAGAGCCCCACTGTCGACAGCGCGCTCACCGACTTGCCCGAGCCCGACTCGCCCACCAGCGCCACAGTCTCGCCCATGTCGACATGGAAGCTGATACCGCGCACGGCGTGCACCTTGCGCCCCTCCTGGGTAAAGGTCACCGACAGATCCTGCACATCCAGAACCCGGCTCATGCGAAGGTCTTCCTTGGGTCGAACGCGTCGCGCACCCCCTCGAAGATGAACACGAGAAGCGAGAGCATGATCGCGAAGGTGAAAAACGCCGAGAAGCCCAGCCACGGCGCCTGCAGGTTGTTCTTGGCCTGCAGCGTCATCTCACCCAAGGAAGGCGCCGACGAGGGCAGCCCGAAGCCCAGGAAATCAAGCGCGGCCAGCGAGCCGATCACGCCGGTGATGATGAAAGGCAGGAATGTCAGCGTCGCCACCATCGCATTGGGCAGCACGTGGCGGAACATGATCTTCGCGTTCGACACACCCAGCGCGCGCGCCGCGCGGACATATTCGAAATTGCGCGCGCGCAGGAATTCCGCGCGCACCACGCCCACCAGCCCCGTCCAGCCGAACAAGGTCATCAGGAACACCAAAAGCCAGAAATTCATCACGAACATCGACGACAGGATGATGATCACATAGAGCGACGGCACCGAGTTCCACAGCTCGATCACCCGCTGGAAGAACAGATCCAGCAGCCCGCCGAAAAACCCCTGCACCGCCCCCGCCGCAACCCCGATCACCGAGGTCATCACCGTCACGATCAGCGCAAAGGTGATCGACAGCCGGAAGCCATAGATGATCCGCGCCAGCACATCGCGCGCGGTGTCATCGGTGCCCAGCCAGTGCCGCTCATCGGGGGGCGAGGGGGCCGCGCGGCCGATATCGTTGATCGTGTTGTAGGAATAGGGGATCAGCGGCCAGAGCATCCAGCCCGGCACGATCTCCTCGCCATCGACAAACCCGGTCTCGGCCTGCGCCATCGCCTCGCGCGGGTCGTCGAGGCACAGCTCTGCCCCGCCCGTGCGGATCAGGCATTGCACTTCGGGGTCGCGATAGACGGCCTCGGTGCGGAAATCGCCGCCGAACCGCGTCTCGGGGTAGAAATTCGTGACCGGGAAATGCAACTCGCCCCGGAAGCTCATCACGATGGGCCGGTCATTGGCGATATATTCCGCGAAGAGCGACAGCCCGTAAAGCACGCCCAGAATGATCAGCGACCAGAAGGCGCGCCGGTTGGCACGGAAATTGCGCCAGCGCCGCCGGTTCAGCGCCGAGATCTCGATGCCGAAGCGCCGCCTGGGCCGGGGCATCGCCCCGGGCGCCGGCGCGCCTTCCTGCACCGGGTCGGGGGCTGCCACGAATCTGTCGACGCGCTGATCCATGGCTCAGGTCTCCCGCGTCTCGAAATCGATGCGCGGGTCGATCCAGACATACATCAGGTCGGAAATCAGCCCGACCACCAGCCCGATCATCCCGAAGACGAACAGCGTGCCAAACATCACCGGATAGTCGCGCGCGACTGTCGCCTCGAACGCCAGCCGCCCCAACCCGTCGAGCGAGAAGATCGTCTCGATGATCAGCGAGCCGCCGAAGAACACGCCCACGAACACCGCCGGGAAACCCGCGATCACGATCAGCATCGCATTGCGGAACACATGGCCATAGAGCACCTTCTTCTCGGTCTGGCCCTTGGCGCGCGCGGTCATCACATATTGCTTGCGGATCTCGTCGAGGAAACTGTTCTTGGTCAGCAGCGTGAGCGTCGCAAAGGCCGAGATGGTCGAGGCGATCACCGGCAGCGTGATATGCCAGAAATAATCCAGCACCTTGCCCAGCGGGCTCAGCTGATCCCAGACTTCCTGCGCCGAGGTCAGCCCCCGCGCCGGGAAGATCTGCCAGTAGGACCCGCCCGCAAACAGCACCAGCAGCAGGATCGCGAACAGGAAGCCCGGGATCGCATAGGCCACGATGATCACGCCCGAGGTGAAAGTGTCGAACCGAGAGCCGTCATGCACCGCCTTGCGGATGCCCAGCGGGATCGACACCAGATAGGCGATCAGCGTCGACCACAGCCCGAGGCTGATCGACACGGGCAGCTTCTCGATCACCAGGTCGACCACGCTGATCGAGCGGAAATAGCTCTCGCCGAAATCGAAGCGCATGTAGTTCCACATCATGTGCAGGAAGCGCTCCAACGGGGGCTTGTCGAAGCCGAATTCGCGCTCGAGCTGGGCGATGAATTCCGGCGGCAGGCCGCGCGCGCCCTGGTAGCGCTCGTTCTCGACTGCACCGACATTGACATCGGCGCCGCCCCCGTCAAAGCCGCCGAAGACATTTCCCTGCCCTTCCATCTGGGCGATCACCTGCTCGATCGGCCCGCCGGGCACGAATTGCACCAGGATGAAATTGATCACCATCACCCCCAGAAGCGTGGGGATGATCAGGGCCAGGCGTCGCGCGATATAAGCGCCCATGCTCTACCTCAGCGCGCCAGCGGCACGAAGCTCGTCCGCGCGGTCCTGGTCGAACCACCAGAAATCCATCTCGCCCGTGGAATAGGGCGGGATCTCATCCGGGCGCGCATAGATGTCCCAATGCGCGATCCAGACCACGTCATTATACCAGGCGGGGATCATGAAATGCTCATACCGCAAGACCCGGTCAAGCGCCATGAGGCCCGCGTCGCGCGTGTCGGGGTCGGGCGCATCGAGCGACAGGTCGATCACCACATCCACCAGCGGGCTGCGCAGCCCGGCAGGGTTGAACACGTCATCCGCCGCTTCTGACCCGAATCGCTGGTGCAGCCCGGTTCCGGTATCCATGAAGGCCGTATACTGGTCAAAGATCATGTCATAGTCGCGGTTGCGGCGCCGGTCAGTATGCTGCGCGGGGTCGATGCGCTGGAAGCGCGCGTCAATGCCCAGGCCCTGCAGGTTCTGCGTGAACGTCTCGATGATGGCATCCATCGTGGCCGATCCGGCCGACGAGACCGGGATCTCGATGCGCATCCGATCGCCTT
>SLKB01000338.1 GCA_007134805.1 Paracoccaceae bacterium | reverse complement strand
TAGCGGCACGGTTTTTTGTTTGAAATCAAAAGGGTCTCACTCTCGATCTGCTTGACGGAAGTCGAACGGGTGAAGCAGTGGTTCGTTGCGCTGAGTGGCCAGGCGTCGGGTAGCGCTTGTGTGGCGGTCGCGGGAGCGCGCGGTAGCAGACGAGGCAGACCTCAAGGTTCCGGTCGCGCGCCAGCAACAGGGCTTGTGGGATGGCTCGTTGATCCAGACTTCGTCCTTGCAGCGGCCGCGCCGGGACCCGTCACTCCGCGCCGCGCTCCGGGTCATTGCGGGTTGGAACGCGGGGAAGCCAGGCGGCATAGGCGCCGCTCTGGCTGCGGGCGTGCAGCGCGCGCAGGGACGCGATCGGGTCGTCGGCCCAGTCGACGCGCAAGCTCAAAGGGGGCGCGTCGTCCGAGACAACCAGAAGTGCGGCGGATTGCAGTCCGCGCGTGTCACCGCCTGCCGCCTCGGCTGCAGCCAGGGCATCGAGCAAGCGCGAGGCCATGCTGCCGGTTGCGCCGAGATAGCCCGCGCGCAGGGCCTCAAGCACCTCTGGCCCGGCCAGAAGATTGCCCGAGACGACCAACCTGTCCGCGATCAGCGCGCCTTTCCACGCGGTGTTCTGCACGCCTGTGAGGCATGCGGCCCGCCCGGCGCGGTCGAGCGCTGCCAATTGCCGCCACGCCTGCCCGGAATCGGCCCCGGTCACCTGCGCGACCGCGGCTGGCGCGGCAAGCCCTGCGCGCATCAATTCCAGCACATCCTCGCCCCAGAGCGTCGAGGGCGCAGCCCCCTGCGAGGCGGACAGCCCCGCGCGGGAATCGCCGCGCAGAACCCATCCGCCGACGCACAAGGCGCCCGTTGCGGCTGCGCCGCCCAGTTCCCCACTGCACGGATCTTGCGCAAGAATGGAAAAAGTCATGCGATAAAGGCCCCCTTGTCTATGAAATTAGCATGAAGATTTTGACCACTTCAATTTATCATGATAATTTCTAAAGCATTGCCGGACAACAGGGAGTCTTCCGCCATGGCGTTTTCATCAGTGACCCGTCGCGGCCGGGCGGTAGTTGCCGCCGCGCTGCTTGCCACTGCCGCACTCGTTGTGCCCGGGTCGGCGCAGACGCCGCCGGGCATTCTGGTCGTCGGCCAGATCGCCGAGCCGCAGGCGCTTGACCCGCATGCGGTCACGGCCGTCAACGACTTCCGCATCCTGATGAATATTTATGACGGGTTGGTGCGCTACGCCTCGGGCACGCTTGAGGTCGAACCCGCCCTCGCAGAGGAGTGGGCGATCTCGGAGGATGGGACCGTCTATACCTTCAATCTGCGCGAGGGGATAAGCTTCCATGACGGCAGCGCCTTTGATGCCGAGGCCGTGGTCTGGAATTTCGAGCGGATGCTGAATGAGGATCACCCCTATCACGACACTGGGCCGTTCCCGCTGTCCTTCTTCTTCAGCGCGATCGAGGCGGTCGAGGCGCTTGACGAGATGACCGTCCGGTTCACGCTCAATGAACCCTACGCGCCTTTCCTGTCGAACCTCGCCTATCCGACAGGGCTGATCGTCTCGCCCGCTGCCGTGATGGAACATGGCGGGGATTTCGGGCGCAATCCGTCGGGAACGGGGCCGTTCCGCTTCGCTGAATGGCGCTCTAACGAGCGTGTTGTCGTCACCCGCAATGACGACTATTGGGACGGCACCGCGGGGACCGAGGCGGTGATTTTCCGCCCGATCACAGATGCGAATACGCGCGTGGCTGAAATGCTTTCTGGTGGGATCGACGTGATGGTCGAAGTGCCGCCCGTGGCGATCTCGCAGTTTCAGACGGATGCGCATACCGTCCATGAACAGGCGGGCCCACATCTTTGGTTTCTGATTCTCAACACCAAGGAGGGCCCCTTCACCGATCAACGCGTGCGGCAGGCCGCGAATTACGCGATTAACAAATCCGCGCTTGTCGATGATGTGCTCGAAGGCACTGCCACGATCGCCGCAGGCCCAATCCCGCCCGCCTTCGCCTGGGCTTATAACGAGGATCTGGAGCCCTATCCGCATGACCCAGACCGCGCGCGCGAATTGCTGGCCGAGGCCGGAGCCGAGGGCGTGCCGCTGACCTTCTATGTGACCGAAGGCGGCTCTGGCATGCTCGATCCGTTGCCCATGGGGACTGCGATCCAGGCCGATCTGGCAGCGGTCGGGTTCGACGTGACCATCGAGACCTATGAGTGGAACACGTTCCTCGGCCGGGTCAATCCGGGGCTCGAGGGGCGGGCGGACATGGCACAGATGGCCTGGATGACCAATGACCCCGACACGCTGCCCTTCCTTGCGCTGCGCACCGATGCCTGGCCCGATGCGGGCGGGTTCAATTCGGGCTACTATTCCAACCCCGAGGTTGACGCGCTTCTGGAGGCCGCCCGGGTCGAGACCGACCCCGACGAGCGCGCGCGGCTTTACCGCGAGATGCAGGTGATCGTGCGGGAGGATGCGCCTTGGGTCTTCGTGGCGAACTGGATGCAGAATGCCGTGACCTCTGCGGCGGTCGAGAATTTCACGCTCGAGCCGTCCTTCTTCCTGTTGCTGAAGGATGTGGTGAAGAACTGAACCGACGCGCCTGCGCACGCGCAAATGACCTCGCAGCCCGGAGGCCGGTGCCATGGGTGGCTACATTCTGAAGCGGCTCTTGTCGGCCATCCCGGTGCTGCTGGGGATCACGATCATCGTCTTCCTGATTATGGCGATGATCCCCGGCGATCCGGCGACGGCGATCCTCGGCTCTTATGCCACGCCAGAGAATGTGGAGCGGCTGAACCGGTTCCTGGGCCTCGATGAGCCACTCTGGCGGCAGTATTTCATCTGGCTCGGCAACATGCTGCAGGGCGATTTCGGGCGCTCCTTCGCGCTCAACCGCCCTGTGCTCGACGAAATTCTCGATCGGTTCTCGGCTACGCTGATCCTCGCGGGTACGGCCTTTGTGATGTGCGCGGCGTTGGGTATCGTGGCCGGCGTCATCTCGGCCGCGGGACAGTACGGGCCGGCGGACAAGGCGATCACGGCAGTGGTGATCCTTGGCATCTCGATCCCGTCCTTCTTTCTCGGGATGATGATGATCCTGATCTTTGCCGTGCAATTGCGCTGGTTGCCAGTCTCGGGGATGTATTCGGTCTGGGGGGGCGGTGATCTGCCCGATCTGATCCGTCATCTGACCATGCCGGCGCTCGCACTTTCGGTTGTGGCGACGGGTGTGATCGCGCGGCTGTCGCGCGGGGCGATGCTGGAGGTGCTGCGGCAGGATTTCATCCGCACTGCTCGCGCGAAAGGGGTGCATGAGCGCCGGGTGATCTGGGGGCACGCGCTGCGCGCGGCGATGGTCAGCATCATCCCGGTGCTCGGGATCCAGGCAGGCTTCGTGCTGTCGGGCGCCGTCTATATCGAGATCGTGTTCCAGTGGCCCGGTGTGGGCCGGATGCTCGTCGATGCGATCCTGCGCCGCGATATCCTTCTGGTGCAGGGCGGCGTCGTGTTTGTCGCGGCCTGTTATGTTGGTTTCAACATCATTGTCGATGTGGCGCAAAGCCTGCTCGACCCGAGGATCCGCACATGAGGCTGTTCCTGCGTTTGCTGTTTCGCAACCGGCTTGCGGGCTTTGGTGCCGTGG
>SLKB01000183.1 GCA_007134805.1 Paracoccaceae bacterium | reverse complement strand
CCGCGCCAACACCCCCCGCGAAGTCGACAGTCATGTGGCAGGTTGGTCGGGAAAGCTGTTCTCGTCGGGCTGGCCCCGCGGGGTCTGCCTCATGCCCGGCAGATCTGCCCGCCCGCTGCGTCGCCAGCTGACAGCGGATTGGCGCCGACGCCAACTTCATTTGCCGCATCGCAGCGTCCGGACCTTGCTGCGGCTCGGCAAGGTAACCATGTGTCATCGTGGCGAACCAAGAAGCCAAGGAGAATTTCCATGACCAACCAATCCACTACCAGCACCGCAGCCGACAGCGCCAAGAACGCCGTTGACAAGAACATGAGCGCTGCAAGCAAAGTCGCTGCTGACAACAAGAATACTGCCGATGAAATCCGGAATGCAGCAACCGACACCGGCAAAGAGGTTGCCGAACGGACAGTCGCCGGGCTCAAGGAAGCCAGTGACAAGGCGGCCACCATGACGACAAAGACCCAGAAGTCGCTGGGCGAAAACATCGAGAAGCTCTCTCAGGGCTTTCGCGAGATGGGTTTCGTCAACAAGCGGAATTTCGAGGCATTTGCGAAGTCATCAGAAATCACTGTCAGGGCGCTCGAAAACTTCGGCGGTGAAGTCGCGGCCTACACGAAGAGATCCCACGAGGACCGCGTAGCCGCTGCCAAAGACATCTCGGGCGCCAGGACGATGGCCGAGCTGGTCGAGAAACAGACGGCGTTTGCGCAGCATGCCTTCGAGGAATGGGCGCAGCAGGCGATCAAGCTGAATGCGATCTACTCCTCGGCAACCAAGGATATTGCCGGGCCACTCGGGGAGCGCGCTTCGGCGGCCACCGAGGAAATGAGAAACATGGCACGATAAGCCACCGACAAGAGAAAGAGGGCCCCGGCCCTCTTTTTTTTTGTGCGCCCCGACTTTCCTCATCCCCCGGCTCGCCATGAGTGACGAAGATGAATGATCTCAGAAACGCGCTCAGGCGCGATCTTGAGAGGTAACTGTTACATACAGGCCTCGAAAGTCCGAGACCGTATGGGCCTTGGGCTTCAGATTTTGAAGCTGAGTATCGGTCAGCGGCATCCGGGGACATCGCTTTTTGAGTTTGCACACGATGCCCCACACGGCTGCCCTGGGTGTCTTCGCTATTGGGGTCGACTTTGCAAATCGGCTCGATCCAGAACGACTTTGCCAAGATAACGGCATACCGCACTGAAAGATCGAAGAAATCAATCCGTGCCATCGGCACACCGCCAGCCACCGAATGCGCCTGAACTATTCTGTGGCGGTCGCTTCACGGCGATGGTGTCGAGGCGCCCAGTTGTGGATTGCGCTTAGGCGGATTGCGGTTGCGAGTAGAGGCCACAGCCCCAGCGCGTTCCCGGCGGTTTCGCGGTGAAGGTCGCACTTTGCTCAAGCTCAGCGGCCACGCGCAGACATAGCTCCTCGCGCCATGGAGCCGCGATCACTTGCACCCCAAGCGGGTCGGAGCCCGGCAGGAACACGGGAACCGTCACGACCGGCAGGCCGATGCAGGAAAATGGTTGCGCGAGAAGCCCCAGCGCCGGGCGCAGCGGCACCACGCGCCCGCCAAGCGTGAGCGTCTTATCGCCGCGATGGGGTGCCGCGCAGGGCGTTGCAGGCGCAAGAAGGACATCCGCCTCCTGAAATGCCGCCAGCGCCTGCTCAAGCCACCAGCGGCGCACACGCTGGGCACGCACGATCCAGGCCGCGGGCAAAAGCGCACCGGCAAGGAACCGGTCGCGTGTATCAGGGTCAAAGGCGTCCGCATGCTGGCGGAGGCGGCCAAGATGGAAGGCCGCGCTCTCGGAATTCGTGATCAGATAGGCGGCTGCCCGCCCCGCCGCAGCCGCATCAAGCTGGCAAGGGGTAATCTTGGCGACATCGCCAAGCACCTCGGTTGCACACATGACGGCCGCGCGCGCGTCGGCGCTCGCATTCGCGGCAAACCAGCCTCCCAGCACGCCGATCCTCAGCCCCTCGGCGCCTTGCGTCAGCGCCGGGAGAACGCGCGCGATGGGCCGCGCCGCGCAAGCATGGTCACGCGGGTCCGGTCCCTGGAGCGCGTCATAGCTCAGCGCGAGATCGCGGGTCGTGCGGGCGAAGGGTCCAAGGTGATCAAGGCTGTCGACGAAGGGAAATGTACCGCCCCGGCCAAGGCGGCCATAGGTGGGCTTGAGGCTGAAGATACCGCAGAGCGCCGCCGGCAAACGCAGCGAGCCATTGGTATCGGAGCCCAGCGAGATCGGCGCGAGCCCGGCCGCGGTCGCCGCGCCACAGCCGGAAGAGGAGCCGCCACTCATGCGATCGGTGTCATGTGGGTTGCAGCAGTCGCCATCATGCGCATTCTCGCCGGTGAAGTCATAGGCGAATTCGCCCATGTTCAGCGTACCCAGTAACACCGCGCCCGCAGTGTTCATCCGGCGCACGAGGGTAGCGTCCGCGCCAGCAGGCGCGCGGTCACGATTGATCCTTGAGCCCGCGCGTGTGGGCAGCCCCGCCACGTCAAAGAGGTTCTTGACCGCGAAGGGAACCCCGGCGAGCGGCCCGAGGGGTGCGCCGTTGCGGCGCGCAACATCCACTGCCGAAGCCTCGGCCAGCGCTCGATCGGCAGTTACGTCGGTATAGGCATTCAGGCGCGGGTTATCGTGGGCGATGCGGGCTAGCGCGGCCTCGGTGACAGAGAGGGCACTGGTCGCCCCCGCCGCCACATCTGCCGCGATCTCCATGGCCGTGGCCCAGGGTCCGGTAGGTTCAGTCATTGGGCATCTCGGTCATGTCGGGGGGCGTGAACACAGGGGCAAGCGCCAGGTCATCCTCATCGAGCGCAACCCCATCCAGTACCGCCGCCATCTCAGTGGCAAGCACAAGAAACCGGGTCACGCCGGGCCTGTGTTCTGCCGCAACCCGCAAGCCGATGGGAGCTGATACCGCGTCAATATAGGCATCCCACGTCATGCGCTCACTCCGCCGGCTGCGAGCTGGGGGTGGCAGCGGCTGGCGCTTTCGGGGCCTCCACCCAGTTCAGGCGCGCACAGGCGAGGAACAGGCCCGCCACCATCACATAGGCAAAGGCAACCATCGGCGTGACGCCAAAGCCCACGGCAGGCCCGTGCATGAAGCCGAAAAAGGTCAGCACCGCCCCTACCCCGGCGAAGATCGCGGCGTATTCGAACTTCCGCTCGATCACGAAGACACCAATGGCGGCAAGGATCAGGCCGGTCAGGATCGCGCCATCGCCAAGGATCGCGAGCCCCTCATAGAGTACGCCATTGGTTGCCATACCTGCAAGCAATTCAGGCGTGACATCAACCCCAGCGGCGCCAAGTGCGCCGTCGATCAGGGTCTTTGCCCAGGCCGCAAGGTGGGGCACAAGACCGAGAATGATGGCAGGCGCATGGGTCAGCGGTGTGGTCTGGAACGCCTGCGCCCCGATCAGCATGCCGATATAGAGAAGGATCGGCGCAATTGCGACGACAGGCACCAGATTGAGGAACACAGCCAGGATGCCAAGCCAGGCAAGCACCAGTACGAATGCCCCTGTGGCAAGCGAATAGCCGATCCGCCCGCCCATCGACTTCCAGCCGGGATGGCCGATATAGACAGCGTTGGCGAAGGGAGAGCCGAGAAGCGTGCCGACAAGGCTGAT
>SLKB01000204.1 GCA_007134805.1 Paracoccaceae bacterium | reverse complement strand
GCGCACTCGAGCAGGCGCTGGCCGCGCTGCCTGAACGGCAGCGACAGGCAGTGATCCTGCGTCATCTCGAGGGGCTGTCAAACCCGGAGATCGCAGCGATCCTGATGGTCGGGGTCGAGGCAGTGGAAAGTCTGACTGCACGTGGGAAGCGGCGCCTGACCGAGATGCTGGCCGGGCGCCGCGAAGAACTGGGGTATCAAGATGACCGATGACCACCAATCAGGACACAGGCCGGAAGACAGCCTGGAGCGCTATTTCGATGCCGCGCGCGCGCAGGCCCCGCAGCTTCGCGCGGGGGTGCGCGCGCGCATCCTCGCCGACGCCGCGCGCGTTCCGTCAGTGGCGCAGTCTCGCAGGGTGTTCGCCTTGCGCGCCTGGATGCTGCCGAGCGTTGCCGGTGGTGCGGTTGCAGCGCTGGCCGGGTTCTGGATCGGGCTGGCCCTGCCGCTCGACGGGCCGCTTGTCTGGCTCGAGGACGCTGTCGCGCCGCTGCAGCCCATCGCCGCGCTGCTGCCGATGATCGATGATCCGCTTTTCATGGGGTATTGAGCCATGAGTGACCCATCCCTACCCCCGTCCGCCCGTCGCTGGCCCTGGCTGAAGATCGTGCTCGCGATCTCCCTGGTGCTCAACATGGCGTTGCTGGGGGTTCTGGGCGGCGTTTTCAGCCGCCTCGGCACACAGGGATCGACGCTGCGCGCGGCGGTTGGTGCCCTTCCCGTGGACGAGCGCCGCGCCCTGCGCGATGCTGCCCGCGACCACTGGCGGGGCGTATCGGACAATCTGGTCCGCAGCCGTATTCGCGACGATTTGCAGGAGATCCTGCGCGCGGAAGAGTTCGACGCCGCGGCATTCGAGCAGACGCTCCGCGCCTCGCAGGAGCGCCTCGTCATGATCGGGACACAGATGCGCGCGGATCTCGTGGCAAGCATCGCGGCGATGAGCCCGCAGGAGCGGCGCGACTATGCTGACAAGCTCGCTCGCCGGGGGACATGGCGCAACCGCGGCGTTCCCGAGCGTTCGCGCGATTGAGAGGCGCGCGCGCGGATCGTCTCAGGCCTTGGTGGCGCGCATCTCTTCGGTGTCTTGCTGCAAGACCTCATCGTCGATGATCACGCGGTTGCGCCCGTCCTGCTTGGCCCTGCGCATGGCGCGATCCGCGCGGTCGATCACCTTGTGGATGCAGAGCGTGTGGTCCTCCTCCGCCCCGGGGTGATGCACGGTCATGCCGAGCGATGCGGTCAACTGCAACAGGGTGGCACCATTCTGAAGCGGGTAGGGCGCGCCCTTGATCTCCTGGCAGATCCGGCGCGCGATACGTTGCGCGACAGTGAGATCGGTTCGCGGCAGGATCACCAGAAACTCCTCGCCACCATAGCGGGCCACAACATCCGTGGGCCGGATGACCTGCCGGATCCGGCGCGTCGCCTCGACCAGCACATCATCGCCGGCATTGTGACCGAAGCGGTCATTGACCTGCTTGAAATTGTCGAGGTCGATCATCAGCACCGCGAAGTCGCGCGCGCGCCCGGCCTCGAAAGGCTTGCACATCTGCTGGAGCTTCGAGAGCGCATGGCGGCGGTTGAACAGCCCGGTGAGCGGATCTCTGGAGGCCAGTGTCAGTTCGGTGTCGAAAGCCTTGCGCAGCGCGTCGGCCTGCTGCTTGCGCCGGATCGCCGCGGCAAGGCGGAGTTGCGCCTCTTCCTCGTCGAGCGGCAGGCGCAGAACATCCGTGGCCCCAAGATCGAGCGCCATGCTGGCCTGCACCCGCATCTCGGGTGGCATCACCACGATGATCGAAGCCCGCCGCGTTGCCGCGCGCGACTGAAGATCAGAGATCACATGCACCCCATGCTGTGCGATCACGTCCGGGGCAATGATGAAGACATCCGGCGCTGGTCCGCGTGTCTTGAGGCCAAGGGCCTGTTGCAGGGTCAGGGTCTCGCTGAGGCATGGCGTATCATCGAGCCCGAGCGCGGAGAGGGTGTCCCGGGCGGTCTTGTCGGGCCCACAGATGCGAATGACGCGCGCCCGGCGCGAGAAGCTCACCGATGCTTCGGCAAGGCCGCGACGCAGCGCGGGGGTGGCCTGCCGCTTGAGATCGTGGCGTGTCCCGCTGGAGCGCAGCAGGTTGCGCAAACGCGACATCAGATAGCTCTCGTCCAGTGGCTTGCACAGGAAATCATCCGCGCCCGCCTTGAGCGCCCGCAGCCGCACGTCGCGGCTCTGATCTGAAGAGTAGATGATGATCGGAATGTCGCGCGTCCGCTCGGCCGCGCGCAGCCGCCGGCATACATCTGCCCCGTCGAGATCGGGCAGGCTGTAGTCGAGCAGGATCAGGTCGGGCTGATGCTTGTGCGCAAGTTCCAGCGCCTGAGTTCCGGTAGCCGCCATGAGCGAGTCAAAACATGCGGAATCGAGCTTTGCGCGAAGAATCATCCGGCTCAGGGAAAGATCATCCACAATCAAAATCTGACCAGACATCAAGGACTCCAAGGCGATGTTTGCATGTCTTAAATTAGTGTGGATTGGTTAATGAAACGTTTCATGAAACAGGGGCGCGAGATGCAGATGGATCACGCTGAAGAGATCGCTTTGGCCAGTCTGGGCTGGCTTTTGGACGAGGATGATCTGGTAGGTGTCTTCGTTGCCGCGACCGGGGCCACGCCTGATGATCTGCGTGGGCAATTATCCGCCGATGCAGGGCCGGACCAGACCTTTCTGCTCGTCGTGCTCGACTTCATCATGATGCGGGATGCGACCGTGATCGACTGTGCGAGGGCTCAGGGGATCCGGCCCGAGACACTGGCGCAGGCACATGCCGTTCTGTCAGGCGCGGCGCAGCATCACTGGACCTGACCGGAACGCCCCTTGACTTCCCCGCCCCCAGATTGTGTATCGCCCGAGCCTGAGCGCATGCAATCAAAGGGGCCCAACATGCACGCCTATCGCAGCCATACCTGCGCGGACCTGACCTCACGGCATGTCGGCGAGACAGTGCGCCTGTCGGGCTGGGTGCACCGCGTGCGCGATCATGGTGGCGTGCTGTTCGTCGATCTGCGGGACCATTACGGCATCACGCAAGTGCTGGCCGACAGCGACAGCGCGGCTTTCGGGGCGATCGAGAAGCTGCGCGCCGAAACCTGCATCCGCATCGAGGGGAAGGTCAAGGCGCGCGATGCAAGCCTCGTGAACCCGAAACTTCCCACGGGCGAGATCGAGGTCTATGTTCACACGATGGATGTGCTGGGCAGCGCCGAGGATCTGCCCCTGCCCGTTTTCGGCGAGCCTGACTACCCCGAAGACACGCGCCTTGCCTTCCGTTTCCTTGACCTGCGGCGTGAGAGGATGCAGCGCAACATGGTGCTGCGCTCGGATGTGGTCGCCTCGATGCGCCGGCGGATGTGGGACCGGGGCTTTCGCGAATTCCAGACGCCGATCATCACTGCCTCCAGCCCCGAAGGGGCGCGCGATTTCCTTGTGCCCTCGCGGCTGCATCCGGGAAAGTTCTACGCCCTCCCGCAGGCCCCGCAACAGTTCAAGCAGCTGATCATGGTCTCGGGCTTTGACCGGTATTTCCAGATCGCGCCCTGTTTCCGCGATGAAGACCCTCGCGCCGACCGCTCGCCCACCGATTTCTACCAGCTCGATGTCGAGATGTCGTTTGTCGAGCAGGAAGATGTCTTCGGCGCTGTCGGGCCCGTGCTGCAAGCCGTGTTCGAGGAGTTTGCAGATGGCAAGACGGTTGATCCTTGCGCGGACTGGCCGCGCATTCCCTTTGCGGACTCGCTTTTGAAATACGGCACCGACAAGCCCGACTTGCGCAACCCGATTGAAATGCAGGTGGTGAGCGAGCATTTCCGCGGCTCTGGCTTCGCGATCTTCGCGAAATTGCTGGAGAATGAGGGCACCGAGATCCGCGCAATCCCCGCGCCCGGCGGCGGGTCGCGCAAGTTCTGCGACCGGATGAACGCCTTTGCCCAAGCGCAGGGGCTGCCGGGGATGGGGTATATTTTCTGGCGCGCAGGCGATGACGGGCTTGAAGCCGCAGGCCCCCTCGCCAAGAACATCGGACCCGAACGCACCGAAGCCATTCGCCAACAACTCGGCCTTGGTGAAGGCGACGCTGCCTTCTTCCTCGGTGGCAAGCCCGCGCAGTTCGAGGGCGTGGCGGCGAAAGCGCGCGACGAGATCGGGCGGGAGTTGAAGCTGATCGACGAGGACCGCTTCGCCTTTGCCTGGATCGTCGATTTCCCGATGTACGAGGCCGACCCCGAGACTGGCAAGGTCGATTTCAGCCATAACCCGTTTTCCATGCCGCAAGGGGGCATGGACGCGCTCTCGGGTGATCCGCTGGCCGTGAAGGGGTACCAGTATGATTTGGCATGCAACGGCTACGAGATCCTTTCGGGCGCGATCCGCAACCACAAGCCGGAGATCATGTATCGCGCCTTTGAAATCGCGGGCTATCCGAATTCCGAGGTCGACAAGCGCTTCGGCGGGATGGTCAAGGCGTTCAAATACGGGGCTCCCCCCCATGGTGGCTGCGCGGCGGGGATTGACCGGATCGTGATGCTGCTGGCGGACGAGTCCAATATCCGCCAGGTGATCATGTTCCCGATGACCCAGCGGGCCGAAGATCTGTTGCTCAAGGCGCCCTCTGAGCCAACGAACGAGCAATTGCGCGAACTTGGCCTGCGTCTTGCGCCGCGCGCGTAACGCGCGGCGCGAAAGCGCATTACGGTCAGAGGGGCAGCGCTGTTAACCGGCCTTTGCGGCGCCGTCCAGCTTCGAAAGCCGGTCGCGGATCAGGCCTGAGAACCTGTCGTGATACTCCGGATCGTTCAGCGCGAAATCGACAATCGCGGTGAGATACCCGAATTTCGACCCGCAATCATATCGGTGCGAGGGATTCACGATGGCCGACACCTTGCCCTGTGCGGCCATCTGGTCGATCGCGTCGGCAAGCTGGATCTCGCCGCCCGCGCCGGGCTTGAGGTTGCGCAGGAACTCGAAGACCTCGGGGGTGAAGGCATAGCGCCCGAACGAAGCCATGCGCGAGGGCGCGGCGTCGGGCTGAGGCTTCTCGACGAGCCCCTCGACCGCGATCATCCCATCGCTCCCTGTCTTGCCGGGCCGCAGGATGCCGTATTTCGAGACTTCCTCGAGCGCGACCTCGGACACCGAGAGCAGCGTCTGCGGGCGGCGCTCGAACGCATCGACGAGGGCTTGCGTGGGCAGAACTTCGCCCTGCATCAGGTCATCGGCCAGGAGCACGACGAACGGGTTGTTCCCGACGGCCGGCGCGGCGCACAGGACCGCGTGGCCAAGCCCGAGCGGCTCTGGCTGACGCACGAAAATGCAGGCCACGCCGGGCGGCACGATATTGCGCACCATGTCGCGCACATCTTCCTTGCCCTTGGCCATGAGCTGGTTTTCCAGCTCCAGATTGGCATCGAAATGATCGCCAACCGCCCGCTTGTTACGGCCCGTGACGAAGATCAGCTCCGTGATCCCCGCAGCGATCGCCTCTTCAACGGCATATTGAACGATCGGCTTGTCGATGATCGGCAGCAATTCCTTGGGCATCGCCTTTGTCGCGGGCAGGAAGCGGGTCCCGAGGCCGGCGACTGGAAAAACGGCTTTTGTAATGGCGGGCATGCTGTGTCCTCTATGTGAAATCGCAATCAAGACGGGGTTGTTCGCCTCGTCGATACATGATTGCCCCGCCAGCCTGCAAGCAGGACTCGGGAGATTGCCCAACAAGAGGGCATGCGTGATGCTCTAGCGGGCAGGTTTGCGACGCAGGCGCGGCAGACGGGTGCCGCCGCGCGCGATGCCGATGGTCCGGGTTGCGGTCAGAAGGACCAGCCACAAATCGAGCCCGACGCTTGCGTTGCGCCCATAGATGAGGTCGATCCGGGCCTTGCGTGGAATACAGGCGCGCGCATAGAGCGCGTCGGTTTCCGCCGCTGTCGTGCAGCGGGCCAGAAGCTTTTCCTCATGGCGCGCGAAAACCAGTGTCGCGAGCCCGGTGATGCCGGGCCGCGCCTGCAGGACTGCCGCGTAAAGCTCTGGAAACCGCTCAACATATTCCCGCAGCGGCGGGCGCGGCCCCACGAAGCTGATCTCGCCCGTCAGGATGTTGAGCATCTGCGGCAGTTCATCGAGCCGCGTGGCCCGCAGCAGCCGGCCAAAGGGCGTGATCCGGGCGGACTTGTCCCCCCCGGACACGCCCTGATCGGCCGGATCATGGCGCATGCTGCGCAATTTCCAGAGCGTGAAGCTGTGCGTCGGATCGCGCATCCGTTCCGCCGCGAAGAACACCGGACGTCCCTGAAACGCCCATGACAGCGCAATGAGAACGCCCAGAACCGGCAACAGCAGCGGCGCAGCCAGCGCGAGAATCGTCAGATCGAGGAATCGCTTTGACCGTGTCATTCGCAGGCCTTCTGCCAGGCACGCCATTCTGCCACAAGCTGGCTGGGGGTCGCCGCCGGCACGCGCAGAAGGGCGCACAGGCGTGTCAGATCCATCACGGCATGCTGCCGCGCCTCCTCCGGGGCAGGTGCCCAGTCCCAGCCGATATGGGCCGCGTCCAGCAGATCGGCCATGGCGACCGCCGGGGGCTGGGCCATGTTCAGGACGGACGGCACGCGGCCGCCCTCGTGCAGGTGGGTTACAAGCTGGTGCAAGATGTTCGCCAAGGTTGCGGGACCGAGATAGGATCTCACCGGCCCGAGGCCGTCGGCGAATTGATCCAGTCGCGGTCGCCTTCCCGGCCGGATCGCGCCAAGCAACCCGTCGGCCCCCGCGATATTGCCAAATCGCAGGCTGGTGCAGCCGACCCCTGCGGCACTCGCGCGCGCCTGCGCGTCCCGCTCCATCGCCAGCTTGGCGGCTCCATAGGCCGCGTCGGGGCATGTCGGCGCATCTTCGCGTGTGGGGGCGGCGCTCTGCCCATAAACCGCAGCGCTGGAGCTGAGCAAGACATGCCGCGCCCCGAGGTCCTGTGCCGCAGTGATGGCCGCGAGCGCAAGCCGGGAGTTCGCCTCGAGCGCCCGCGCATCACCAGTGATGACCCCGGAAAGGCAGAGGATCACATCGACGCGGCCCTCGAGCACGCGTGGCGCGCGCAGCTCGTCGATGGGCGCCCAGACAAGGCCCTGCGCCGTCGGCGCGCGCCCTCGGAATTGCCAGAAGAGTGTCATGTCCGCATGGCGCCAGCCCTGCGCCAGCATCCGGCCCAGCCGACCGCTTGCCCCCATCACCAGCACACCGGGAGGTTGTCTGTTTGCCTGATCGAGGCGGTGAACGTCCATGGCTATGCTGTCGATCCCTCAGGCGCGGAAACGGATGGTGCGCGCTGCGGACACCCAAGAACGAAACCTCCAAGAGTTGCAAGGGATCCAAGTGCTGCGGTTTTCGCGGCGATGGGCGGGTTGTCGCTCAAATTTGCAGCATTTTCGTAAATTGATAAGGTTTATCCTATTAAAGCGACGCTGCGTTGCAGTATGCAACCTAGATAATCAATACCACCCTTCAGCGGATGGGGAAGACAGTCATGCTGCCTTGGGCATCTGCGACAGTTCAGAGATTGTCTCGCTCGGAAAAGCAGATCCTGATCCTGACGCTGGATGTCATCACGGTCGTGGTTGCGTTCACCCTGACGCGTTTCCTGCAGGTTCTGGAGACGGGCGAGCCGCTCTCCAGGGCGCTGCTCGCGGCCGAGACCGGAGCGCTTGTGTTGATCGCGGTTGCGATCTCGTTTCTGCTGGGGCTGCCGCGGATCCAGCTCAAATCCTACGAGACGCGGGGCATGGTGAAAAGCGCGTCACTTGGCGGGGCGCTCGGGGTGAGCGCGTTTGCGATGACATCGGTCGCAACCCAGCCGCTGACGCCCAGCGGATTGTTCATCTTCGTGTCGCTCTTCGTGCTGTTGTCTGTCGCCCTAAGGTTGATCGGACTGCATGCGGTCCTCGCCGTCTACAGGTTCAGCGACGAGGCGCAGAAGGTGATCATCTATGGCGCGGGGAACACAGGGGTTCAGCTGGCGCTGGGCCTGCGCGGGCAGTCGCGGCTGCAGCATGTCGCCTTCATCGACGACAACCGCAGCCTGCATGGGCTCAGTGTCGCGGGGCGCCCCGTTTGCGCGCCGCATCAGCTTGAGACGCTTATCGCCTCTTATGGTGTGTCGCGCGTCCTGCTGGCAATGCCATCGCTGAGCAGTGTTGATCGCGCCCGGATCGCACGCCGGATCGCTGACCTTGGAGTCAGTGTGCAGCATCTGCCGACTTTCGTTCCAATGCTGGAGCGCGACCGGGTGTCAAGCGCACTGACCGATATCCTGCCGGATGCGTTCCTGCCGCGCGAGGCGCTCGATCACACGCTCGCGGGGGCCGTGTCGGCCTATGGTGGCAAGAGTGTCATGATTTCCGGTGCGGGCGGGTCGATCGGATCGGAACTGTGCCGCCAGTTGCTGAAATGCCAGCCGCGCCGGCTGGTCCTGCTCGATGTCTCGGAAGCCGCGCTCTATCAGGTCCACGACGAGTTGGAGGCATTGAACAAACCCGGGTCGTGCGAGATCATCCCGATGCTGGGCACCGTGACCGATCGACGCCAGGTCTGTGCGGCGTTCCGCGCGCATGAGGTCGAGATCGTGATCCACGCGGCCGCCTACAAGCATGTGCCGATGGTGGAAGGCAATGTTCTGGCGGGGATCGCCAACAACGTCCTGGGCACGGCAACCTTCGCACAAGAGGCGCGGGCCTGCGGGGTCGAGCGCTTCGTGCTTGTGTCCACCGACAAGGCGGTCCGACCGACCAGCGTCATGGGGGCAACCAAGCGGATGGCCGAACTCGTTGTGGCGCGCCTGGCGCGGGATCCGTCGGATTGCAGGACACTGTTCACCACGGTCCGGTTCGGCAATGTCCTCGGTACATCCGGGTCTGTCATCCCGCGGTTTCAGCAGCAGATCATGCGCGGGGGGCCGGTGACCCTGACGCATCCCGACATAACCCGGTATTTCATGACCGCGCAGGAAGCTACGCAGCTTGTGCTCAGGGCCGGTGCGATGGCACGAAGCGGCGAGGTGTTTGTCCTCGACATGGGCACGCCGGTCAGGATCATCGAGCTCGCGCGCCAGATGATCCGCTTCCATGGCTACACGGTCAAGGACGCCCGGAACCCCGACGGGGACATCGAAATCACGCTGACCGAGTTGCGCCCCGGCGAGAAACTTCATGAAGAGTTGAGTATCCTGAACAAGCTCAATCCGACCGTGCATCCGAAGATCATGACGACGGGCGAGGTCGGGCTTTCCAGTGGCGAAGTCGCCCAGGCGCTCAGCGCCTTGCGCCGGGCTGTCGCCACGGGCGATACGGGCGATGCCCGGCGCGAGTTGATGGGCTGGATCGCGCGCGATCTCGCGATCCTGACCCGGCCTGAACAGCCGCGTGCTGCCGCGCGCGCCATGCGCCAGGCGACTGCGATTGTCGCCGGCGGACTCGCGGCGCGTCTGGAGCCGCCGGTACCCGCATCGGAGAGCGACGAATCGCGCGAGCCCCTCGAGCCCCTTGTGTCACGGCACGCGAGAAGGTGACCGGCCAGTTCGGGTGGCGCGATCATGCGCGAAACCTCGCTCACCAAGATCGGAGCCGGGAGCAGAACTCAGCATCGGAAAACGACGCTCCTGCGACATCAGCGACGGCTTTCAGGTGCCGGCCCAACATGGTGGCTTCGCATCGGCGGACCGTGACGCATCCCGGCGCACGACATGTCAATTGACATGCCGAGGACGTAGGATACCCTTGCGGCGACGTCGGATGAAGGCTGGGGATGAACGCTGGGCATGTCCGATTACCTGCCGTAGCGGGCCTTGCATGGGAAAACCTGAGTGACGTTGATCGACCCTGTTCCCGAAAGTGGCGAAAGCCTGGTGCCCGATGCAGTGCTGGCCTCTGTTTCGGACGCCTTGCTCATCTGCACGGCAAGCGGGCGGGTCGTGCAGTGGTCGGCGCAGGCCGAGGAGCTGCTCGGCCTTTCGGGGCCAGAGCTGCGCCGCACCAGATTCGTCACGGATCTTCTTGCGCGCCATGCACAGACCGCGCTGCGCGACGTGACCCATCCTGAAGGCTCCGGCAAAGCGAAGCTCCGGATCTCGTGCCCGGATGAGACCCCGCCCACCGCGTTCGATCTGGAAGTCGAGGTCACGCGGATCCACCGCGCCGGCGGCTCTGCCTTTTGCGTCAGATTGCGGCGGACCTCCGCGCGGGGCGCACCAGATGAAGAGGCGCCGCGGCACCGAAACGCTCAGATCTGCGTGGGTACTGCCAGCGCGATGATGGCCTTTGACGGCTCGGCGCTGCGCTGTGTGCTCGCCGATGACGCTGCGGTTCGGATGTTCAAGAGCACGCAGGCGACATTGCAGGGCGCCCCCCTCCACAGCCTGCAGACGGATCTCACCGATGCCGAACTTGACCGGATCCTTGATAAGTTGCGACGACGCGAAACACCATTTGCAGTTGCGCAGACGCGCTTGCGGTGCGGCGATGGCAGCACCCTGCCGATCGAAATGCGATTTCAGCTGCTTGACTCGAACGGTCCCGGAATCGTCTCGGCAGTGCTGCTGGACTCCAGCAGGCATAGCGCCACAGCAGGGTTCGACGTCGATCTGCAGGCGCGGTTGCAGCGGATCATCGCGCATTCGCCTGCCGGGATCGTCGAGGCTGATCTGAATGGGCAGATGACCTTCGCCAATGCGCGCTGGGCCGAGATGACGGGATACGACAACACTACGTTGTTGCGCATGTCAATTTTCGATCTGACCCACCCCGAAAGCCTCGACGCCACCAGGGCGGCCGTCGCAGCGCTCTCTACCGGCGTCGAGGAAGTGAGCCTCGACAAGACCTATCTGCGCCGGGATGGAACGCGACTTGTCGCCACCAGCACTGTTGCGCCGATCCGCGATGACGCCGGTCGCTTTGTCGGGATTTCGGCCATCGTTCTCGACACCACTGCCAAGGCCGAGGCCGAGGCGCGGCTGAATTCCAGCGAGAAACATCTGCGCCGCGTGCTTGACAACACGGTCGCGATGATCGGCATCCTTGCCCTCGACGGCACGTTGCTGGAGGCGAATTCCCCCGCGCTCAAGGGGGCAGGGCTGCAGCGCGACGATGTGATCGGCCGCAAGTTCTGGGATTGTCACTGGTTCCAGCATGAGGGGGCTGATGTGGCGCGCCTGCGCGAGGCAGTGCGCCTTGCGGCGCAAGGCACGCCCCAGCGCTACGATACCGTGATCCAGATGGAGGCCGGTGAAGTCCTGGACATCGATTTCATGCTCTCACCGCTTTTCGATGATCACGGCAATGTGGAACTGCTGGTGCCGTCGGGCTTCGACATATCGGACCGCAAGCGCAGTGAGCAACAGTTGAGCTCGCTCATGCGCGAGGTCAATCATCGCTCCAAGAACCTCCTGACCGTGGTCCAGTCGATCCTGCGCCAGATGCGTCCGCGCGACACTGCCAGCTTCGTCGCCGATTTCGGTGAACGTCTGCGCGCCCTGTCGGCCTGTCAGGATCTTCTGGTCCGGCACCCGACGCGCAGCGTCCGGCTCGACGCGCTGATCGCCTCGCAACTGGGGCATCTGCGGGATCTCCTGGGCACGCGCATTCGACTGCAGGGCGCGGAGCTGACACTCAACGCCGATGTCGCGCAGAATGTCGGCATGGCGATCTATGAGTTGAGCACCAATGCAGTGAAATACGGCGCCCTGTCGAATGATGTGGGCGTGATCGACATTCGCTGGACGGTCGAACCCCGCGAGGGTGAGGTCTATTTCAATCTCATCTGGCAAGAAAGCGGCGGACCCGACGTCGTGGAGCCCGCCGCCAAGGGGTTCGGCTCTGTGGTGCTCGGCGATATGGTCTCGCTGGTTCTCGGTGCTTCGGTGTCCATGGATTTCGTCCCAAGCGGGGTGATATGGACGCTTGAATGCCCGATCCGCAACATCGCCCCCTGACCCGCAGCGCGCGCGATCACGCGCTCAGGGTCTGGGTTGAGGCGAAGAACATTGCCTGCGACACGGCCGAGCGTACCTGCTCATGCTCGAACGGCTTCGGGATCAGGAATGCAGGTTCCGGCTTCTCGCCAGTGAGCAGCTTTTCCGGATAGGCTGTGATGAAGATGACCGGTATATCGTCGTATTCCGCCAAGAGGTCCCCAACTGCATCGACGCCAGAAGAGTTGTCCGCCAGGTTGATATCCGCGAGGATGAGATCCGGCCGCTCGCGCTTGCCCAGCGCCACGGCCTCTGTCCGGGTTCGCGCGATGCCGGTCACCTCATGGCCCATATCCGTCACGATATTGCGCAGATCGAGCGCGATCAGAGGTTCATCCTCGATGATCTGGACGCGCCCTTTCACCGATTGCGCCATCTCGCGATAGGCTATTGCGATCAGGTCGCGCGCTTCCTCTTCGGCGACACCGATGATCGTGCCAATCTCGGCGAATGTGAATTCCTCGAGCGAACGCAGCAAAAGCGCCTCGCGCGTATTGGTGGTCAGGCGCGACAGGAGGGCCTGCGCCCGCGCCTCGATGCCTTCCACAGGCTCGTCGCCGACCGGTGCACCCGTTGTCTGCCAGACAGAATGAAACGCACGAAACAGGGCGATCCGCGGCCCTGGATCGCCCTCGAGCAGGCTGCGATCTGCCAGAATGGCCTCAAGCGTCGCTGCTGCGTATTTGTCGCCAGATACCTGACTGCCGGTCAGAGCCCGCGCATAGCGCCGCAGATAGGGCAGTTCTTCTGCGATCCGCATCGACATTGACATAAAATTCCCTCCTGCGTCCTTCTGCATGTGGCAGCACGCACCACATTATAGGGCCCATCTGGCCCAAAACGATACCAAAACGCACCCGCCCCTATCCTGGTTCCGCGCCGCAGCACCATTGCGCAGATCGGTGCCGAACACGCGTGTCAGCATCACGTCGGCGCGGTATCTGCGCTGCCCATATATGGGTCATGGCGGGCCCGAGGCCCTGGCGCATCGCACCACAGCCCAGTTTTTCCTTGCGCCTTGCAAGCATATTTTGCAGCCTTGGGGTAATGACAAAAATTTGTTCGCAAGAACGAAACCAGGGAGAATTGCTATGCAGAGGGCGGATTTCTGGTCCGGGCTCGCGGTCGTGGTTTTCGGGTTTGTCGCGCTGCTCTGGGCGATTCCGAACTATGCCGGGTCCAATCCTTTCGCGCAGATGCCCCCGGAACTGCTGCCCAACATCGCTGCGATCATCATGATCGTCTGTGGTGGGGTCGTGGCCGGCAAGGCGCTTGTGATCATGCTGCGCGAAAAGATCGCGATTGTCAGCAAGGATGTGGATTGGGTTGCGATCGGCTGGGCGCTCTGGCCGTTCCTCTATGTCGCTGTCGCGATCTGGTTCATGAGCTTCATCAAGATCACCTGGTTCGGCGCCTTCCTGATCGCGGGAATGCTGATCCTGCTGGGCGAGCGGCGTTGGTATCTGATCCTCGGCTGTTCATTGGTGCCGGTGGCGATGCTGTATTTCCTATCGGTCTACATGATGCGCGTGGGGGTGGTCTGAACCATGGATTTTTCACTTATTGGCAGTGCCATGGCCGAGGCCCTGACGCTTGCCTCCTTCATCGGCATCGGTGG
>SLKB01000005.1 GCA_007134805.1 Paracoccaceae bacterium | reverse complement strand
GGTGTCGGCCAGGTTCTTCATCCCGATCGTCGCGTTGGCCCGCACCATGCCGCTGTTGCGCAGAAAATTCACATATCCCGCTTGTTAAGTTTTCCGGCGCCACCTCTCGGCGGCGCGCGTGCTGTTCTAAGCGCTCTGAGTTACACCTTCCACTTGATCGCGGGTGACCTTAGAGTGCAGCATTTCCGCGGGTGAGCCGGACTAATGGTTTCCGCGCTCTGGGGATATGCCGATGTCCGATCAAAGCCGTTATGATGAAATCGCCCGACAAATGCCGCCGTTCGGGCAGCTTTTTGAACTTCGAATCCTTCATGCCCATCCAGATTGCCTGCGTGCCGAGCTTGCTGTCACTGAAGCGCTGAGCAACCGCAACGGAGTGTTGCATGGCGGCGCGATCATGGGATTGGCGGATAATCTGGGCGGAACGGCCACATTTCTGAACCTGACTGATGGTCAAGGGACGACGACAATTGAAAGCAAGACCAATTTTCTGCGCGCCGTCGCTATCGGCGAGACCCTGACAACAGAGACCACGCCACTCCATCGCGGGCGCAGGACGCAAATCTGGCAAACCCGGCTGATCCGCAGCGACGGCAAGCTGGCTGCAATCGTCACTCAGACTCAGATGATCCTGAGCGATACGCCCTGAGACGCCCAAGCAATCAAAGGCCCGCCGCAGGAGAGGGCTATCAGCCTGACTGAAATAGGTCACCGCTCGACCGCAGAAATGCGAGCTTACGGAAGAAACGCTTTATTGGCAGAAAATCGGGCTGTTCTGCCCTCAAACGCCAGATCATTCCGAGACTCCTGGGTTGCACTGTACAGCCAGTGCCGAGTCAGCCGATCTCGCGCTCCAACTCTTTCGAGATCCGCTTCAGCCGGTCTAGGATCGTCGCCGTGTCGTCACCGCCGGGCGATGGCGCCGCGGCGGGCCAGATCGGCATGCCCCTGCCTTGCACATCGCGCGGCAGACCCAGGTCGGTGCAGGTGTCGAACAGGGCGTCGCGCAGCGCAGCCACCCTTTCCGCGCCCCGCGCCATGTCGCGCAGCGAGGGGCGCGCGGTGAGCAGCCGCGCAGCAAAGCCCGCGACGTAAGGCGAGGCCATTGAAGTGCCGTCCCAGGCGGCATAGCCCGCGTCATCCTCTGAGGGCACGGTTGAGATCACCGCCACGCCAGGGGCCGCGACATCGATTTCGGGGCCGAAACAGGTGAACTCTGCCGAAAAGAAACGCCCCGACTGGTGCGCGCCGCGATGATTGGCATGCGGGCTGTCACTGGGAAAACTGTCCGTCTCGCCCATCGCGGCCACGGCGACAACCTTCTCGAAAGCCGCAGGATACATCACCGGACCCGCCGAATTTCCCGCCGCCGCGACCATGAAGACCCCCGCCGCCGCCGCGCGTGCGACCGCATCCTCGAGCGCTTTTGTCGGGGTGGGTCCGCCGAGGCTCATGTTCGCGACATCGATCTGCTTATCGATGCACCAGTCGAGCGCCGCAATGATGCTGCTTGTGCGCCCCCCGGGAAACACCGACAGTCCGTGCATCCCTGCCCCCGGCCCCGCTGCGCCACAGATACCGCGCCCGTTGAAATCGGCCCCGCACGTGCCCGCGACATGGGTGCCATGGCCGCTCAGATCCTCGCGCCAGGCCTCCGGGTCATCGCGATCGGTGAAATCCTCTCCCCCCGTAGGCGAGAGGGTTTCATGCGTCGGCGAGATGCCGGAATCGATGATCGCAATGCGCACTGGCGCGCGACCTTCGTGCTCCTCATCGTTGGCATTGTGCAGCGCCATCGCCCTGTAGCCCCAGATATCGGTCTCGTCATGCCCCTCGGACAGGATCGGCGTGACGGTCAGGGTCAGATGATACTTACCGTTGCGCTTTGATACACCGCTCAGGTCAGGTCGCTTGACCAAACGGCCCCAGAACCCGGCCGAGGGCTTGACCTGGAGCGCGCGCAGGCTCGTCGGCGTCTCGCCATAGAGCGTCACCTCGGCGCGGCCGCGCGCATTGGTCACATCCTTGTCGGAACTGACGGGCGCGGTGCCATCCGCTCTGACCTCGGCCAACGGGACGGCCGCGCCATCGGGGTCGGCCACCGTGATGCTGAGCACCAGCTTGCTAGACCCCAGCGCAAAGAAATTCCCCGAAGCGACCCGTTGCAACCCGGATGCCGGGCCGCTGTCGAACAGGTCAAGCTCGATATCCGGCTCGATCAACAGCGCATCGCCGTATTGCGACTTCAGCGCGCTGATCCCCCGGGAATCGAGCGTCACTGCAAGCGTGTGAGGGTCCTGCCCGCGCACGCCAAGGCGTCTGACGCGCGGGGCGGCCGGGCTGTCGCCGCTTCCCACGCTCTGGCGATCAGACGCGCGGTCCAATTCCTCGGCGATGGTCGCAAGGGTAATGCCGCGTCGTGACAGCGGGCTGACATGATCGGGATTGAGCGTGATCAGATAAGGTTGCGGGCGTGTCGGGATATCGGTCATGAAAACCTCCATCTCAGGGCTGAGTACGGGGAGTATAAGGGCGATCCGTCTTATCGAAGACCGGGTAAATGCGGCCGGATCAATTCAATCGCCTCATCGATTAAACGCTGCGCGCGGCGCAGATCGGATATTCGGTCCGAATTAGGCGCATCCTCGACGTCATTCAACACATCATCCAGATCATCCAAGTCAACCTGATCTGGATCCAATTCTCGTAGAAAATCGTCAAGATAGCGGATTTGATCCTCGACCGAGCTTAGTTCGGATACTGGAATGAGGGTTTGCGGGGACATCATGGCTCTCCTGTTTCTGGAAATACTGGCGGCGGTGAGCCACGCGCATCACCACCGCCAGATCAGCGCTGTTCGTCAGCTTGTGCAACTGCGCAAGCACCGCGTCGCGCGAACGGCCGCGCGAATGGCACGCAGGTAGCGGCCCCGGCGGAATTCACTCACCGCGCGGGTCACAAGCGCGATGCAATCCCTGCATTCACGGTGATTGCGCGCCAGATTGATCAGTCGCCGGATCGCCCTGCGGGCGCGCCTGCGCACAAGGCGGCCGAGCATCATTTCCATCTCGGGGTCGCCTTCCGTGTCGAACGCGATCATGGAACTGCGTTGATCGGGTGTGTCGAACTCGGATCCGCTGACCTCGGCATCAAGCGCTGCGAGCGCATCATTCGCCTCCGGGTCATAATCGTCGACTCCCAGTTCCTCGAGAATTTCATCGAGTTCCTTGTGCAGAAGTTCTTTTTCCGTTGGCATGTCTTGGCTCCTCACCCAATTGACAGGTCTGAAATCCCAAGATCCAGGTATTTACGTCTTGGGTATGCTTATTTTAACGACGATCGCGTTAGACATGCGTTATGGCTGGAGGAGCTTCATTTCACAAAAATTTGCACAAATGGATCAAGGGAAAGCTTCCATAATTAGTTTATCCTGAATAATGATCTTACGCTGTTTTTGGGACAAGGTGATCGGCAGGGCTCGGGCAGATGGCTGCCAATATGGCAGCAATGAATAGCGCCAAGATTGCCCGCAGGTGAGCCAGTATCTTTCGGATGTTGTGGCCACAGGCGCAGAGGACGGCGAATATCGCGTCGCCGGTCATTCCTTTCAGCGGGCAGCGTGTCAGTCGACCGTCAGTTTTCATGTGTCCGATCT
>SLKB01000357.1 GCA_007134805.1 Paracoccaceae bacterium | reverse complement strand
CCGCCTGCGCCAGATCGCCGGGGCTCAGGCCGCAAGCGCCCGCGTGCTCGAGCGCTTTGAGCACGCGGGCGCGGGCATCGGTCATGCGCGCGGGCGTCTGCGTGCCACGCGTGAGCAGCTTGCGCATCGCGGGCCCCTCGGCAAGGCCGGGCGCGCGGGTCGCAAGCCGCAGCATCGCAGGCAGGGGGGTGAGCGTGTAGTCGGCCACCCAGGCCAGGAACTCGCGCAACTCTGCCTGCATGGGCGGAAGATCAAGCACGCGGGCCACCGCGCGCAGCTTCGCACGCGGCAGATTGCTTTCCGGCCCGCCCCAGACCACGCCCAGAACACGGCGCGGGCCGAGCGGCACTTCGACATAAGCGCCCAAGCGGCAGCCCTCGTCAGGGGCGAGATAGTCGAGCACGCGCCCCAGCGGCTCGGCCGTGAGCACGCCGCAAGGCGTGCCGGGGGCGAAGAATTCGGGGGCAGAGGGGGCGTGCATCTTGTACAAATGGGGCTTCCGGGTGCTGACCGATTCCGATATGACCTGCGCTAACACAGGCTGCAACCCGGAGGGATGGAATGAAATTCTTTGTCGATACCGCAGATGTGGAGGCGATCCGCGACCTGAACGATCTCGGCATGCTCGATGGCGTGACCACCAACCCCTCGCTGATCCTGAAATCGGGGCGCGACATCATGGAGGTCACCAAGGAGATCTGCGAGATCGTCGAGGGCCCGGTTTCGGCCGAGGTGGTCGCACTCGAGGCGGACAAGATGATCGCCGAGGGGCGGCATCTGGCCACCATCGCGCCCAATATCGCGATCAAGCTGCCGCTGACCTGGGACGGGCTGAAGGCGTGCAAGGTGCTGACGGGCGAAGGACGGATGGTCAATGTGACGCTGTGCTTCACGGCCAATCAGGCGCTGCTGGCGGCAAAGGCGGGCGCGACATTCATCTCGCCCTTCATCGGGCGGCTCGATGATACCAGCATCGACGGCTGCGAGCTGATCGAGGATATCCGCACGATCTATGACAATTACGGATTCGAGACGCAGATCCTCGCGGCCTCGATCCGGTCGGTGAACCATGTGCTGGAGGTCGCGCGCATCGGCGCCGATGTGATGACCGCGCCGCCCGAGGTGATCCGCAAGCTGGCCTCGCATCCGCTGACTGATGCCGGTCTGGCACAATTCATCAAGGACTGGGAAAAAACCGGTCAAAAAATCCTCTAGGCTCTGCTATGGTCTGACAACGCCAGAAAAACAACACGAGCAGACAGGCAAGACATGGCAGGCACAGCAGTACAACCCGACCAGGGTGAGGATTTTCGCGCGCGGATCATTTCCGACCCGGCGCTGGTGCTGGATGACAAGGACGTGATGCGCGTTCTGGTCTCGGCCAGCGAGCGGGGCATGGGCAACAATATCGTCGATCTGCGCGCGCTCGCGATGGAGCGGCTCGAGGGGCGGCTGGAACGGCTCGAAGAGACGCATCGCGCCGTGATCGCGGCGGCGTATGAGAATCTCTCGGGGACCAACCAGATCCACCGCGCGATCCTGCGGATGCTGGACCCGACCGAATTCGAGGGGTTTCTGGGCAATCTGGGCAGCGAAGTGGCGCAGATCCTCAATGTCGATGCGATCCGGCTGGTGCTCGAGAGCCCCGAGGCCACGCCCGACCCCGCGCTCGAGCGGATCTCGGATGTGTTGCGCGTGGCGCAGCCGGGGTTCATCGAGAGCTACATGTCGTCCGCGCGGGGGCCGAGTTCGCGCCAGGTCGTGCTGCGCCAGACAGTGCCGCAGGCCGAGGAGCTTTATGGCCGGCTGACCCCCGATCTGCGCTCGGAGGCGTGCATGCGGCTTGATCTGGGCGCGCAGCGGATGGCGGGGATGCTGGTGATGGCGTCCGAGGCGCCGCATATGTTCAAGCCCGGTCAGGGCACGGATCTGCTGGCGTTCTTTGCGGGCATCTTCGAGCGATCGATGCGCCGCTGGCTGGGATGAGCGGGGCGGGGCTCGGGATTTCGCCGGGGCTGCGCGATGCAGTGCAGGCCTGGACCGAGGGATTGCGCGCGCTCAAGGGCGCGTCCGAGCACACGATCGAGGCCTATCGCGCCGATGTGCTGGGGTTTCTGGGATTTCTGGCGGGCCATCTGGGCGGTGCGGGCGGTGTCGCGCAAATCGGGCAGCTGCGCCAGGCAGACATGCGCGCCTGGATGGCCGCGCGCAGGCTCGACGGCCTGGGCAGCCGGAGCCTTGCGCGCGCGCTCTCGTCGGTGAAATCCTTCGCCCGCTGGCTGGCCGAGCGCGAGGGGGTCGAGATCTCGGCGATCCTGGCTGCGCGCGCGCCCAGATACACCCGCAGCCTGCCGCGCCCGCTGAGCGAGGCGGCCGCGCGCGATGTGATCGCGCTTGTGCCGCTCGCGACCCGCGACGACTGGACGGGGCTGCGCGATGCGGCCGTGGTGACGCTGCTTTATGGGTGCGGGCTGCGCGTATCCGAGGCGCTTGGGCTCACGGGCCGCGACGCGCCCCTGCCCGAGATGCTGCGCATTCGCGGCAAGGGCGGGCGCGAGCGGCTGGTCCCGGTGCTGCCCGCCGCGCGCACGGCTGTTGCGGCCTATCTGCGCGCCTGCCCGCATGATCCGGGCGCGCAGGCGCCGCTCTTTCGCGGCGTGAAGGGCGGCGCGCTGTCGCGCCATCATGTGGCAGGCGTGCTGCGGGTGGTGCGTGCGCAGCTTGGCCTGCCGGCCACGGCCACGCCGCATGCGCTGCGCCATTCCTTCGCCACCCATCTGCTTGCCGCCGGTGGCGATCTGCGCGCGATCCAGGAATTGCTGGGCCATGCCTCGCTTGCCTCGACGCAGGTCTATACTGCTGTCGATGCGCGCCAGTTGACGGAAATCTATCTTGCGGCACATCCACGGGCGAAAGCGTGATTGCATCGCGCGGCCTGCTTTGCGAAAGAACCGCCGAGCGATAGTGCGAGGAGCCTGCGACCGTGCCAAGAAGCTGGAAAGCCTATTCGGTGCATCTTTTCACGGCCACGGGGGCCGTCTTTGCGATGCTGGCACTGCTGGCCGCGGCGCAGGGCGACTGGGCGATCATGTTCCTGTGGCTCGTCGTGGCCTTCATCGTGGACGGAATCGACGGGCCGCTGGCGCGGCGCTACCACGTCAAGGCGCGCGCGAGCAAGATCAATGGCGAATTGCTCGATCTGATCATCGACTACCTGACCTATGTCTTCATCCCGGCCTTCGCGCTGTTCCAGTCGGGGCTGTTGCCGGGATGGACCGGCTGGATCGCGATCATCGTGATCACCTTCACCTCGGTGCTCTATTTCGCCGATACGCGCATGAAGACGGCCGATAACAGCTTTCAGGGCTTTCCTGCCTGCTGGAACATGGCGGCTGTCGTCATCTTCGCCACGCGGCCCGATTTCTGGATCATCCTCGGCATCGTGGTGTTCCTGGCAGTGGCCATGTTCACGCCTCTGAAATTCATCCATCCGGTGCGCACGCAGCGCTGGCGCGCCGTCTCGCTGCCTGTCGCGCTGGCCTGGACGGCGCTTGCGGGCTGGGCGGCCTGGACCGGGTTCGACCAGCCGATGCTGGTCACCTGGGGGCTGATCCTGAGCACGCTTTATCTGGCGAGCGTGGGCATCCTGCAGCAGATCCT
>SLKB01000157.1 GCA_007134805.1 Paracoccaceae bacterium | reverse complement strand
TCTGACATCGCGATGATCTATCAGGAACCGATGGCGAGCCTGAACCCGGCGATGCGGGTCGGGCGGCAATTGATGGAAGTGCCAATGATCCATCAGGGGGCGAGCGCGCGCGAGGCGCGGACGCGGGCAAAGCAGATGCTCTCGGATGTGCGCCTGCCAGACCCAGACCGCATCCTTGACGCCTACCCGCATCAGCTCTCGGGCGGGCAGCAGCAGCGGATCGTCATCGCCATGGCGCTCATGGCGAACCCGTCGCTTCTGATTCTCGATGAGCCGACGACCGCGCTTGATGTGACGGTCGAGGCCGGGATCGTCGATCTTGTCCGCGATCTGGGTCGGAAATACGGCACCTCGATGCTGTTCATCAGCCACAATCTTGGCCTGATCCGTGGGGTCTGCGACCGGCTCTGTGTCATGTATTCGGGCGAGGCGGTCGAGACCGGGAACATCGACAGCGTCTTCACCCGGATGCGCCACCCCTATACCAAGGCGCTGTTTCGGGCGATCCCGCTGGCAAGCGCCGACAAGACCGCGCGGCCGTTGCGCGCGATCCCGGGGAATTTCCCACTGCCGCATGAGCGGCCAAACGGATGCAATTTCGGCCCACGCTGTGACCATTTCCGCGCAGGGCTGTGTGATCAGGCGGAGATCCCGATGCGCCCGGTCACAGCTGCCCAGCGCCATGAAAGCCGCTGCCTGCGCATCGATCAGATTGACTGGCAGACCGAAGCCGAGACGCAAGAGAAACCCCGGCGCGGGCGCATCGGTGACGTCGTCCTGACAATGGACGACATGCGCAAATACTACGAGGTAGGTGGTAACGCGCTGTTCAGCAGCGGTGCGGCGCGTGTGGTCAAGGCCAATGAGACGCTGAGCTTCGACGCGCGGGAGGGTGAGACGCTGGCCATCGTGGGCGAGTCCGGTTGCGGCAAATCGACCTTCGCCAAGGTGCTGATGGGGCTCGAGACGGCTACCAGCGGGAAGATCGTGCTCTTTGACGAGAATGTGCAGTCCACCCCGATCGCGGCGCGCAACCCCGATACAGTTTCCGCGCTGCAAATGGTGTTTCAGAACCCCTTCGACACGCTCAACCCGTCCATGAAAGTAGGTGCGCAGATTATCCGGGCGCTCGAGATCTTTCGCGTGGGCACCTCGCGGGCCGAACGACACCAGCGCATGCTCGACTTGCTTGATCTTGTGAAATTGCCCCGCGCCTTTGCCGAGCGCATGCCCCGGCAACTCTCGGGCGGGCAGAAACAGCGCGTGGGCATCGCGCGCGCCTTTGCAGGGGAAGCGCGGATGGTCGTGGCCGATGAGCCTGTTTCGGCGCTCGACGTTTCGGTGCAGGCGGCCGTGACCGAGCTGCTGATGGACATGCAGCGCAAGAACAACACCACGCTTCTGTTCATCAGCCATGATCTGAGCATCGTGCGCTATCTGTCCGACCGTGTGATGGTGATGTACCTCGGCCATGTCGTGGAACTGGGACCGACGGATCAGGTCTTCGCGCCCCCCTATCACCCCTATACCGAGGCACTGCTCTCTGCCGTGCCGGTGGCCGATCCGACGATCACGAAGAAACGCATCGTGCTGGAGGGTGATATCCCGTCAGCCATGGATCCGCCGCCCGGCTGCCCGTTCCAGACCCGCTGTCGCTGGAAAACCGAGGTGCCGGGCGATCTGTGCGAGCGTGAGGTCCCGCCGATGCGCGATCTGGCCCCGGGGCACCAGATCAAGTGCCATCTTGGCGCCGACATCTTGGCGCGGATGGAACCTGTCTTCACGACACGGCGCGCACGCGACGCGGAATAGGTCGCCCGCTCACGAGAGCCCCGCGTGCTGCAGGATCTCGGGGATTGCCTTCTTAACCTTGAAGAAACCTGCGGTTGCGTGCGGCCAGATCAGCCGATCCCAGTCGCGCTGCCATTCGGCGAGGCGGATGCCCTTGGCGTCTAGCGCGGGCGCGGCCTTGATCAGCCAGTCGCGCAGATAGCCCTCCGGGATGTAGGGCGTGAGGATCTGGCGCGCGCCAGCTTTTGCGGCCCAGCGTGCCAGATCGGGTGGGTGCCCGGCGCGCAGGGTTTCGACCTCGAACGGCACCCGCGCGGCCGCGTCGGCGAGCGCGCCCTCTTCAAAGGCTGCGACATGGTCAGCCACCGCGCGCGGCGAGCGCAGATGACTGGCGCGCAGTGCGGCTGCGCCGCGGATATTGTGGGCCGCGAGGTCGAATTCCTGCACGCAGCAGTCATCCTCGGTGATCAGCAGGACCGAGGGAAGGCTTGCCTCGGGCGACGCAGGTTGCCGCAGGGGGCGGACTTGCGGCAGGCCGTCCGGCTCGGTCTCGGTCAGGGCGGGCGCATCGGCGGCGAGATCGGCCTCACGCGGGCTAAAGCGCCCTTGCGTGAATTTCGCGATGTTCCACGCCTGCGCCTGATAGGTCTTCCCGCGTGTGTGAAGCCCGGCGACCCAGCGCCAGCTGAGCGTGTTCGAGGCCGGGTCGCCGTCGAGCAGATGGCGCAGGAAGAAATCGGCCCCCACCCGCCAGGGCAGGCCGAAGGTGAAGATCCAGATCGAGGCGAACCACATCCGGGCGTGATTGTGCAGATAGCCTGTTTCGATCAGTTCGCGCGCCCACTCATCGAAACACGCAAGCCCCGTGCTGCCGTCTTCGGCGGCCGCGACCTGATGGGCAAGCGCACGGTCCTTCCCGAGCGCCTCGAGATCGGCGGTGAGCCCCGCGCGATAGCTGTGCCAGATCCCGGGGCGGCGTTCGAGCCAACCCTTGAAATAGCCGCGCCAGAAGACCTCCTGGATGAATTTCTCTGCTGCCTCTGGCCCGTGATGCGCAAGCGCGTGCGCGACGATCTCGTGTTCGGTGATCAGCCGCCTGCGCAACCATGGCGAGAGAGTCGAGACATGCTGATGGCGCTGCGGGCCATGGTCGAAATTCCGCCCCCCGGCATAGCGCAGCCCCATGCGGGGCGCGAACGCCGCGAGATGCGCGCATCCCGCATCGCGCGTCGGTCTGATGCTGGTCATGCCGCGATGTTCCTTTCGCTCGTGTCGGGCGCACTCGGGGGAGGTGGATTGGACCGCAGGGAAGTCAAAACCCGAATGCCACTTCACATTTTCATCAGAACGCGGCTTTGGCAGGGAATCGGAAGTCCCGCCTGTGCACAAGGGGATTACAAACCGGCCCGCACAGGCTAGACTTGTTGAAAAAACATTGAGGCAGTAATGAGCAGAATTTTCCTATCTCTTGCAGTGATCGTGCTCTTGGCGTCCTGTGGTGGTCGGCAGCAGTTCTCCGCGCCGCGCAATCTCGAAAACGCCTGCATGATGGAACGCGAGCGCCCTCAGTATTTTGCGGCGATGCGTGCGACAGAGCGGCGCTGGGGCGTCCCTCTGCCAGTACAGATGGCGATCATCCATGCCGAGAGCCGCTTTGTCGGCGATGCCCGCACGCCCGTGCGCTACACGCTTGGCGTGATCCCGATGGGGCGGCAATCCTCGGCCTATGGCTATTCCCAGGCCCTTGACGGCACATGGGAGGAATATGTCGCCGAGACCCGCAATCGCCGCGCGCGACGCACCGACATCCGCGACGCGACCGATTTCATCGGCTGGTATTCCAACAAATCGGTCGAGCGCAACGGCATCGCGCTGACGGATGCGCGCAATCTCTACCTCGCCTACCATGAAGGCCACGCCGGCTTCCGTCGAGGGTCGTATAACGAGAAGCCCTGGCTGATCGGGGTGGCAAATCGCGTGGCCTCGCGCGCGGCAATGTATGACACCCAGCTGCGCAGCTGCGGGCGGCGATAAGCGATATTGCGCTTTTCGTCAGGCAGACTATGACCTTGGGTTGGGCCATATGATCGGGGGAAGCATGGCACACATCACAGGGCGTGCGCGCATTGGCGCAGTTGTCACCTGCCTGGCGATCTGGGTGCCCGCTGCGCCCGTGCTCTCGCAGGAGGTCACGCTTCGGCTGCATCATTTCCTCGCCGCGCAGGCCAATGTGCCGCGCCATATCCTCGATGTCTGGGCCGATCAGGTCGAGGCCGACAGCGCGGGCCGCATCCGGATCGAGCGGTACCCCTCGATGCAGCTGGGCGGCACGCCGGCAGAGCTTTACGACCAGGTGGTGGCGGGCACGGCCGATCTGATCTGGACAGTGGTCGGGCTGACACCGGGGCGCTTTCCGTCAACCGAAGTGTTCGAGTTGCCCTTCATGGTCCGCGACGCGGCCGCCGCGTCCTATGCCTACTGGAGTCTCTATGAAGAGGTCATGCAAGAGGAATTCGCCGATGTGAAGATGATCGGCACCTGGGTGCACGGGCCCGGTGTGATCCATAGCCGCGACCCGGTCCGCGACCCGGCCGACCTGCGCGGAATGCGGGTGCGCGGGCCCTCGCGCCCGATCGTGCAGCTTCTCGACGCGCTGGGCGCCACGCCTGTCGGCATGCCTGTTGCCCAGACCCCCGAGGCCCTGTCGCGCGGGGTGATCGACGGTGCTGTGATGCCGTGGGAGGTCGCGCCGTCGCTCCGGATCCCGGAACTGGTCGAGAACCATACCGAGTTCGAAGGCGACATGATCTACACGCTGACCTTCATCCTAGCGATGCACCAGCCGAGCTTCGATGCGCTGCCCGAGGATCTGCAGGCCGTCATCGAGACCAATTCGGGCCTGGAATTCTCCATCTTCGCGGGCCGCACCCAGCAGGACTATGATGCACCAGGGCGTGAGATGGCCGATGATCTGGGCAATACGATCATCACCATTCCCGAGGACGAGGTCAGCATCTGGCGGGAGCTTGCCGAGCCTGTCTATGCGCGCTGGATCGCCGATATGGCAGAGCGCGGCATCGACGGTCAGGCGCGGATCGACCGCGCACGCGCCCTGATGGACGCTTACCGCGAGAACCGTTAGACCGCCCGCGCGGCGCGAGAGGGGCTGGCCCATGCATCGAGCCGTCGTCGCAATATCGCGTGGGTCCGCGCTTCTGGGCGGGCTTTTGCTGGTCGGGCTTATCGGGATGACGTGCCTCTCGATCCTGGGGCGCAATCTTGTGGGCGCGCTGAACTCGAGCTTCGCGCAAACCCATCTGCCGGATCTGGCAGCGGCGCTGGTGGGGCTTGGACTCGGCCCGGTGCTGGGGGATTTCGAGCTGATCGAGCTGGGCATGGCGATCGTGATCTTCGCCTTCCTGCCCTGGTGTCAGATCACGGCCGGGCATGCGCGCGTCGCCGTTTTCACAGGCTTCCTGCCAATGGCCGTGCAGCGCTGGCTGCGCGCGGGGATCGAGGTGATCTTCGCCCTCGTGCTCATCCTCATCGCATGGCGGCTCTCGGAGGGGTTGCGCAGCCGGGTGCGGACCGGCCAGACGACCTTCATTCTGGAGATCCCCTATTGGTGGGTCTATGGCGTCTGCCTTCTTGCTGCGGCCCTCGCGGCGCTTGTCGCGGTGCATGTCGCCGTGCTGCGGCTTCTCGAGGCCGTGCAGGCGCGCGATATCCTGCCCGAGCATACCGACGAGCTTGAGGGCCCGCCCTCATGAGTGCGGCGCTTATCGGCTATCTTTCCTTTCCCGCGCTTCTGGGGCTGATCTTTCTGCGCGTGCCGATCGGGCTTGCGATGCTTCTGGTCGGTATCGTAGGGCTGGTGCTGGTGACGGGCAGCACCCATGCGCCGCTCACTCGCCTGCAGACCGAGAGCTTCACCACGTTCGCGAGCTATTCGCTGTCGATCGTGCCGATGTTCCTGTTGATGGGTCAGTTCGCCACGCTTGGCGGCATGTCGCAGGCCCTTTTCCGCGCGGCCGAGGCCTGGCTCGGCCACCGTCGCGGCGGGGTGGCGATGGCGGCGATCGGGTCGAGCGCGGGGTTCGGGGCCATTTGCGGCTCCTCGCTCGCGACCGCGGCGACAATGGGACGGGTGGCGCTGCCCGAGTTGAAGCGGCGCGGCTATGCGGGCGGGTTTTCGGCTGCAACGCTCGCGGCGGGGGGCACGCTGGGCATCCTGATTCCGCCCTCGGTGGTGCTTGTGATCTACGCGATCCTGACCGAGCAGAATATCGCGAAGCTGTTTCTCGCGGCCCTCATCCCGGGGATCATGGCCGCACTCGGCTACATGCTGGTCATTGCAATCATGGTCCGGATTGCGCCTGGCGCAGGCGGCGCCCTGGTCGTCATGCCCCTGCGCGAGCGGATGCGTGCGCTTGTCGCGATCTGGCCGGTTCTCGTGGTCTTCGGCCTTGTCGTGGGCGGCATCTATCGCGGCTGGTTCACACCGACCGAGGCGGCCGCGGTTGGCGCCTTCGGCACGGGGCTGATCGCTTGGGTGAATGGCGGGCTCACAAGGCAGAGCTTCACCGACAGTCTGCTCGCGACCGCGCGCATCAGTGCGATGATCTTCATCATCATCTTCGGGGCGGCCTTCTACAACGGGTTCCTTGCACTCACACAGGTGCCACAGGGCATCGCCGAATTCATTGGCACGCAGGCTGTCAGCCCGCTTGTCGTGCTGATACTGATCCTCGTCTTCTACCTGATTCTCGGCTGCGTGATGGACAGCCTGTCGATGATCCTTCTGACCATCCCGATCTTCTGGCCGGTGATGATGGGGCTCGATTTCGGCTTCCTCGACATGGCGGATCTTCATGCGATCCGCGCCCGCGAGGCGTTGCGGGCGGGCGTCGAACTGGCGCCCGAGATATTGCGCGAGATCGAGGCGGCGCTTGTCGCGGGGGTCGAGCTCACCCGAGCGCAGATCGAGGCGCTGGGCCTGCGCCGGGTCAACGCGCTGGCGCTCGAGCGCGCGAATACCGAGTTGACCGCGATCTGGTTCGGGATCCTCGTGCTCATCGTGGTCGAGGTGGGCCTGATAACACCGCCTGTGGGCATGAACCTCTTCGTGATCAATTCGCTGGACCCCCGCACGCCGATCAGCGCCGTCTACCGCGCCGTTTTGCCATTCGTCGCCTCGGACCTGGTGCGCGTGGCGATCCTCGTGGCCTTCCCGGCGATCACGCTTTTCCTGATCTCGGTCTAGGTCAGACCTGAACCGTCAGTTCGGGCAGTTCGAGCGCCTGCAGCAGCTCGCGCAGCTCCTGTCGGGCGGCGATGTTCGACATGCTGAGCGACTCGGTGCCCAGATCGCGCAGATCGAGCAGGGTGAGGCCTTTGGGGAACAGCTCGCGAAAGATCACCCGCTCGCTGAACCCGGGCGCGAGGCGAAACCCGATGCGCCGCGCCAGCGCCTCGAGCGCGTCGCCCACCTTGCGCTTGTTGTGCATCGCGGTCGTGCCCATCCGATTGCGCAGCACCACCCAGTTGAGCGGCCGCAGCCCTGCCTCTGCCCGGGTCTGGCGGGCTTTCCATACCATCTCGGAATAGATCGAGGGCGAGAGCACTTCGCCCGTATCCGGGTCTGTCCGCGCCAGCAGGTCGAAATCGATGAAACTGTCATTGATAGGGGTGATCAGCGTGTCGGCGATCGAATGGGCATATTGGCTGAGCCGCGTATACGAGCCCGGACAGTCGATGACGATGAAATCACTCTCGGGCGTCAGTGCTTCAAGCGCATGGGTCATGCGCGCATCGTGCAGATGTGGGCCTTCGGGCAGATCGAACAGTGCAGGGTCCGGCAGGGGTAGGTAGCGCGGCAAGGGCAGGTCTGCACCCTCGCGCGCCATGAACGCGGCCCGGTTCTCGATGTAGCGCCCGAAACTCAATTGCCGCACGTCGAGATCCATTGCGCCAACCCGCAGCCCCATCCGCGCGAGCGCGACCGAGACATGCATCGAGACGGTCGATTTCCCCGACCCGCCCTTCTCGTTTCCGACCACGATGATATGCGCCATTCCTGCCCCCGGGAGCCTGCCCATGCGGTTGGTCTAGGCTGAAGACCGCGCCGAGACAAGCCGGTCTCGGCGCTTTGCCCGGTCATGAAAAGGGCGCCTGAAAAGGCGCCCGAATTCATAGCGATGGGGCAAGTCTCAGAACCCGAGGCCGGCGTATTTGTTCTTGAATTTCGACACGCGGCCGCCGGTATCCATCAGGCGCCCGGTGCCGCCCGTCCAGGCCGGGTGCACGCTGGGATCGATATCGAGCGAGAGCGTGTCGCCCTCGGCGCCCCAGGTCGATTTCATCTGCACGATGGTCCCATCGGTCAGTTTGACATTGATCAGGTGGTAGTCGGGATGTGCGTCGGATTTCATGGTCGCTCTCCTCAGGCGTCGGCGTCCAGCGGACGGTAGTTTGTCTTCTCGACGATGCGGGCCGATTTGCCGCGACGGTCGCGCAGATAGTAGAGCTTCGCACGGCGGACACGGCCACGACGCACCACGGCGATGCTGTCGATATTGGTCGAATAGAGGGGAAAGACGCGCTCGACGCCCTCACCGAAGGAAATCTTGCGCACCGTAAAGGACGCAGCGATCCCGCTGCCGCCCTTGCGCGCGATGCAGACGCCTTCGAAGTTCTGCACGCGCGACCGTGTGCCCTCGGTCACCTTGTAGCCAACACGAATCGTGTCGCCTGCCTTGAAATCGGGAATATCCTTGCCAAGCTCGGCGATCTGCTCGGCTTCCAGTTGTGCGATCAGGTTCATCGCGTGTCATCCTTATCACTGAGCGCGGTTTGACCACGCATGTTGTGCCGATCGAGAGCTCTGGTCTTCGCCCGGGTCCACCGCGGTGCCCGTCAGAGATCGCTCGCGCTTGTCATCTATGTCCTGTGGTGGCCGCCCTGTCGAAGCGCGAAGGCAGATCCACAAGAATACGTTCCCGCAGGCCGAATCCCGGCAGCAAGCTTCGCGTCGTTTACGGCCACACGGCCGAGGCGTCAAGCCTCACCCGCGCGGGGAATGTCGAAGCCTGTGGGCGCAAGCTCGAAACCCTCGAAGCGGAACCCGGGCGAGACGGTGCAGCCAACCAGCGACCAGTCGCCCCGGCTTTGCGCCGCCTGCCAATGGTTTGGCGGGACAATGCCCTGCACCTTCGCGCCAGCGCCAAGATCGTTGCCGAGCAGGGTGCGCCGGGCGGGGCCGTCCGCATCGGGTGCGATCCACAACTCAAGCGGTGCGCCCGCATGGAAATGCCAGATCTCGGTTGCGTCGACCCGGTGCCAATGGCTGCGCTCATCATGCGCGAGCAGAAAAAGGATAGCCGTGCCGGACGGCCGCGCGCCATCTCGCGCCGGGGCTGCCCATGTTTCGCGATACCACCCGCCCTCGGGATGGGGCGCAAGCTGCAGGCGGGCAATGACTTCTTCGGCCTTCAGGCGAGGTGTCATCGCAGGGCGTCCAGCACCGGGCCCAGGGTTTCCTCGAACACGTCCAGCTCTTGGGCTGGGCCGGCTGAGACGCGGATGCAGCGGTCATGCGGGGCGACAAACGGCATACGGATGAAAACTCCGCGCGCCATCATCGCCTCGACGATGCGGCGCGCATACGCCCCATCTCGCCCGCAATCGATGGTCACGAAATTGGTGGCCGAGGGCAGCGGATGCAGGCCGTGGCTGAGTGCGATCTGCCCGAGCCGCGCGCGCGCAGCGCTCAGTTCGGCCTGCACATGTGTGAGCCAGTCCTGATCCCGGAGCCCGGCAAGCGCGCCCGCCTGCGCGAGGCGACCGACCCCGAAATGGTTTCGCACTCGGTCGAACTTCGCGATGAGCGGCGCGGCCCCGATCGCGTAGCCCACGCGCAGGCCGGCCAGCCCGTAGAGCTTCGAGAAGGTGCGCAGCCGGATCACGCGCGGATCATCCGCGGCGATGGCCGGGGCGGTCCCGGGCGGGGCGGCGTCGATATAGGCCTCATCGAGCACCATGAGCGTGCCCTCGGGGACGGCCTCGATCATGCGTTCGACGATCCGGGCGCTGTGCCAGCTGCCCATCGGATTGTCGGGGTTGCAGAAATAGAGAAGCTTGGCGCCCACGTCCTCGGCGCGGACCAGCAGGGCCGTGGGGTCCTCATGGTCGTCACGATAGGGCACTTTGTGGAGCACACCACCATGGCCGGTGACGTGGTAGTTGAAGGTCGGATAGGCGCCGTCCGAGGTCACCACCGGATCGCCGGGCGCGACCAGCATCCGCACGAGAACGCCCAGAAGCCCGTCGATCCCTTCGCCGACCGAGATATTCTCGATGCCCAGTTCATGGAACTCGGCCAGCGCCAGGCGCAGATCGTGGCACTCTGAGTCGCCGTAGAGCCAAGCTTCGGGGGCAGTGTCGCGCATCGCTACTACCGCCTTGGGCGACGGGCCAAAGCCACTTTCATTTGCGCCGAGGCGGGCGCGAAAAGGCGCACCGAGCGCGCGCATATGTGCCTCTGGCCCAACAAAGGGCACAGATGCGGGCAGGGATTTCAGGATCTCCGTGTAGCGCGGCGCCATGAGTCTTGGATAGGCGAGCCCGCGTGATGGGGCAAGGGCGAAGATCAGGCATGCGCGCGCTCAGATCACCTCGCCCGCGCTCAGACGCGCGAGTAGCGCATCACCCTCGCGCAGCACTGTCGCGCGGCGGTCCTCCAGCATCCTGTCGAAAGTGCGATACATCTGCGCCATGCGCGGGTTGCCTTCGAACCGCTCACGGTGGCGAATGAGGAAATTCCAGTAGAGCAGGTTGAACGGACAGGCTTTCTCGCCGGTCTTGTCCTTCACCCTGTAGTGGCAATCGCCGCAATAATCCGACATCCGGTCGATATAGGCGCCCGAACTGACATAGGGTTTCGACCCGACCACGCCGCCATCAGCGAATTGCGACATGCCGATCACATTCGGCGCCTCAACCCATTCATAGGCATCGGCATAGACGGCGAGATACCATTCATGCACCTCGGCCGGGTTGATGCCGGCGAGAAGCGCGAAATTGCCCGTGACCATCAGCCGCTGAATGTGATGCGCATATGCCAGATCGCGGGTCTGGGCGATGGCATGCGACAGGCACGCCATGCGCGTCTCGCCCCCCCAGTAGAAAGCGGGCAGTTTGCGCTGGTGGTTCAGCGCATTGCGGCGCACATAGTCGGGGCCCTCGAGGAAATAGATCCCGCGCATGAACTCGCGCCATCCGAGGATCTGGCGGATGAACCCCTCGACCGAGTTGATGGGGGCCGTTCCTTCGTCATGGGCTTTCGCGGCCTTCTCGCAGACCTCAAGCGGGTCGAGCAGGCCTGCATTGATGTAGAGCCCGATCACCGCGTGGTAGAGATAGGGATCACCCGCCAGCATCGCATCCTGATAGGAGCCGAAATCGGGCAGGGCGTGGGTGATGAAATGATCGAGCGCGCGCAGGGCGCCGGCGCGGTCGGTCTGGAAATGGAACGGGCGCAGCGTGCCGAAATTGTCAGGGAAACGCGCCTCGACCAGATCGAGCACTGCGTCCACGATCACGTCGCCGCGCGCCTGTGGGGGGGCCTTGCGAAACAGATCGGCGCCGGCGGGCTTGCGGTTCTCATGGTCATAATTCCATTTGCCACCCACCGGCTTGTCGCCATCCATCAGAAGGCCCGTCTTGCGGCGCATCTCACGGTAGAAATACTCCATCCGCAGCGCCTTGCGGCCGCGGGCCCAGTCCTCGAATTCCCTGCGCGTACAGATGAAGCGGGTATCCGGCAGCATGCTCAGATCCAGCGGCGTGTCTTGCAGCGCCTCGATCAGGCGCCATTCGCCGGGCTCTGTCGCGATCACCTCGCGCGCGCCGAATTCCTCGGCCCGGCGCAGCAACTCGCCCGGGATGCTGCCCGCGTTGTCCCTGGCATCGAGCGTCGTGTAGGCGACCTGCCAGCCCTTCTCGCGCAGATACGCTGCGAACTTGCGCATCGCGGTAAAGAGAAAGGCGATCTTCTTGGGGTGGTGGGGGACGTATTCGGCCTCAAGCGCCACTTCGGCCATGACCACGACATCGCGCTCGGGATCTGCCGCTTCAAGCGCGCTGAGGTTGTCCGACAATTGATCGCCCAGCACGAGGACGAGCTTCACCATGGCACGGGCTTCCCTGCCCAGTCGAAGAAGGCGCCGCTCTCCTCGGGGGTGAGCCGGTCGATCACCGACAGAAGGTTGCCAGCGGCTTCCTCAGGGGGGACCGCAGGGTGGCGACCGAGGTATTTCTCAGTGAATGGCGTGGCGACTGTGCCCGGGTGCAGCGCCACGCAGATCGCGTGTTTGTGCGTGCGGCCGAGTTCGATCGCAGCGCCGCGGATGATCTGGTTGAGCGCGGCCTTGCTGGCGCGGTAGCTGTGCCAGCCCCCGTAGAGATTATCCCCGATCGAGCCCACGCGCGCCGAGAGCGTCGCGATAACCGCGGGTGCGTCGCGCGGGATCAGGGGCTGGGCGTGTTTCAACACCAGCGCGGGGCCAATGGTGTTGAGGGCGAATTGCGCCTCCATGCCCGTGCGACTGAGATGCTTGAGGGCTTTTTCGGGGCCGTGTTCACCGATCTCGAGCGCGCCGGTTGCGATCAGGATGCGGTGAAATGATCCCTCAAGCGCGCCAAGGTGGTGTTCGACCGAGGCCTCATCCGTCACATCCAGCCCGTCCGCGCTGCGCGAGAGGCCAGTGACCTCGAACCCGCGCGCGGCCAGCGATGCCGACAGCGCGCTACCAATGCCGCCCGAGGCGCCGATCACCAAAGCTCGTTGCATTCTGCCCCCTTTGTTGCAGCGAGAGGCAGCTAAGGCGGTGGCGGCGGTTTTCCAGATGCCTTGCGCAGTCGGATCGGGCAACGTGCGCGCTGAGCAGAGACCGCCATGCCCCTTTGCAGTACATCGAGGCGCCCGTCAGCTTGCAACTCGGCTGCGATCTGGCGGACCAGCGGCATCATGGGGCGCCAGTCGGATGCGACCTGACGCGCTGCCTCTGAGGGGCAAAAGCTCTTGACGCTGCCGCGCGCGTCGGCCAGTTCGAGCAAGGCGGTGCGGATCAGTTCCCGGTCAGTGTCTCGGCCCATTTTCGCGCGACTGGTCCGATGAGAGTCGCGAGCGGTAAGGCAATCACCCATGCCACGATCCAGGCAAGGAACCACCTGAGGAAATACCCATCATCAAACCCGGTATTCATGAGCGTGAAGAACCCCGACATGATCAGCGCCATGATCGTGCCCATGATGGCGCCGTGCGCGAGTCACAGTTTCATTACAAACCTCTGCTTTGTCACCTTCGCATACCGGTTTGAATGGCGCTCGACAATCGGGCGGGCGCGATGTTTCGGCCGGCCATTAACCCTGAATTCACCTCACCCTGCGATGCCTTGAACTCACGTCCCTCGAGGTCGGCTTGCCCACCCAACCCCTCTGGCGATCGCCCGGCCCCTGTTGCTTGAAAGGAGAGGTGCGGTGAAACTATGGTCAACCAAGTGGCTGTCGAAGCACGCCGCGTCAGTGCTTCTTGTGGCGGGTTTTGCCGGTTGGAGCCCGGCCCTTGGGCAGGATCTCCGGCTGGAGGGCGGGCTCTCCACTCTGGGCCTCTACCTTGGCCCAAGCATCAGTTTCGCCGATCACGGCGTGCCGCATGATGTCCGGCTGCGCACGCCGATCTATCTCGGCCACATCGCGCGGGACGTCACGCTGGACGGCAACACGATCGAAGCCAGATTGCGCAGCACTTCCGCTGCTGTGATGGGCGATTACGAGCTGGGCGGGTCTGGGTTCCGCTTCTCGGGCGGGCTTGCGGCCGGGGGCTATCGCGTGACGGGGACGGTCGACGATCCGCGCCTTGACGACATCGACTACTCGG
>SLKB01000189.1 GCA_007134805.1 Paracoccaceae bacterium | reverse complement strand
TTCTCGTTGCGCCAGACCGGCCCCATCGCATAGCGGCGGTAGGGTGTCGGCAGGTCGTTGCGGTATTGCGCGGCGACGCGGGCGAGCGGCGCGGTCAGGTCATAGCGCAAGGCCAGCCAGTCGCCCTCTTCCTCCCAGGCGAAGACGCCCTCGTTGGGCCGGTCGACATCGGGCAGGAACTTGCCCAGAGCCTCGACCGTCTCGACGGCCGAGGTTTCCAGCGCGTCGAAGCCGTAGCGGTGATAGACTGCCGCGATCTGGTCGAGCATGGCCTTGCGCGCCGTCACATCGGCGCCGAAATAGTCGCGAAAGCCCTTTGGGGTCTCGGCCCTGGGGCGCTTTGGGCCTTTGGATTTCGCCATGAACGCACACTCCATCGCAGGGACGGCAAGGCCTTAGCCGAAGGGGCCGACAGGGGCAAGGGCAGCGGGCGGCTCAAGCCGGATCCGGGCGCGCGGCCCCGGCATCTTGTGGCGGAACAGGGCAGGACCACCACATGCCGCTTATCCACAGCCCGTCAACAGGCTTATACAGTTTGCGCGAAGGCGGCGAATCCTGTTAAGGAACCTGTCCAACGAGAACAGGCAGGGGCAGAGATGAACGAGGTCGCGACGATCCGGTCGAAGGAGGCAGGGCTGACCGAGAACCTGCCGCACAATATCGAGGCAGAGCAGCAGCTGCTGGGCGCGATCCTGGTCAACAATGATGTCTATGACCGGATCTCGTCGCTGGTGAAGCCCGAGCATTTCTTCGACCCCGTGCATCAGCGCATCTTCGAGATCGCCAGCGCCCGCATCCGCAAGACCGCGCTGGCCTCGCCCGTCACGCTCAAGGCCTTCATGGAAGATGACGAGGGGCTGAAAGAGCTGGGCGGGCCGGCCTATCTGGTGCGGATCGCGGCGGCGGCGATCTCGGCCTATGCGGCGCGCGATCTGGCGCAGATGATCTATGAGCTGGCCGTGCGGCGTGACCTGATCCGGCTGGGGCAGGATATCTCGGCGCGGGCGGCGCAGATGGATGTCGCGACCGAGCCCAAGGACCAGATCGTCGAGGCCGAGCAGCGGCTCTATCAACTCGCCGAACAAGGCGTTGCCGAGCGCGGTTTCCAGAGCTTCCTGAAGGCCGTCACGCAGGCGATCAATGTCGCCAATGCCGCCTATCAGCGCGATGGCGGGCTTGCGGGCATCTCGACCGGGCTCATCGATCTCGACAAGAAGCTTGGCGGGTTGCATCCGTCGGACCTGATCATCCTCGCGGGGCGGCCATCGATGGGCAAGACCTCGCTCGCGACGAATATCGCGTTCAATATCGCCCGACAGTTCCGGCAAGGGCTGCGGCCCGATGGCAGCGAAGGCACGATCGAAGGGGGCGTCGTGGGCTTCTTCAGCCTCGAGATGTCGGCCGAACAGCTTGCCGCGCGGATCCTGTCGGAAGCGGCCGAAGTGCCCTCCGAACAGATCCGGCGGGGCGATCTGCATGAGGACGAGTTCCGCCGGTTCGTCGAGGCGGCCAAGGCGCTCGAGGCCTGCCCGCTCTTCATCGACGACACTCCCGCGCTGCCCATCTCCCAGGTCGCTGCCCGCGCCCGGAGGCTGAAGCGGACCCAAGGCCTCGATGTGCTGATCGTCGACTATCTGCAACTGCTGCGCGGGATGTCGAAGGAAAGCCGCGTGCAGGAAGTCAGCGAGATCACCCAAGGGTTGAAGGCGATCGCGAAGGAACTCAACATCCCGGTGATCGCGCTCAGCCAGCTGTCGCGGCAGGTCGAAAGCCGCGAGGACAAGCGCCCGCAGCTTTCGGATCTGCGCGAATCAGGCTCGATCGAGCAGGATGCCGATGTGGTGATGTTCGTCTATCGCGACGAGTATTATCGCGAGCGCGAGAAGCCCTCGGACCATGACCTCGAGGCGATGGCGAAATGGCAGCAGATCATGGAATCGGTCCATGGCAAGGCCGAGGTCATCATCGGCAAGCAGCGCCACGGCCCCATCGGCACGGTCGAGTTGAGTTTCGAGGGCCGCTTCACGCGGTTCGGAAATCTGGTCCAGCCCTGGCAGCAGGGCAGCGAGACCTTCTGACCCACCTCTCAGAACGCCTGTCGGAAGGCCCGGCGGCGCGAAGCCTGTTCAGAATGCGCGCCGGGCGCACCTGTTCAGAATGCGCGCCGGGCGCGCCTGTTCAGAATGCGCGCCGGGCGCGCAATGCCGCCCCGATCGTGCCATCGTCGAGATAGTCCAGCTCGCCCCCCATCGGCACGCCCTGCGCGAGTGCGGTGACCGCGACCTCAAAGGGTGCCAGCGCGTCGGAGATATAATGCGCGGTCGTCTGCCCATCGACAGTGGCCGGCAGCGCAAGGATCACTTCGCGCACCGCATCCTCGCGCACGCGCGCCACGAGTTCGGGGATGCGCAGATCTTCCGGCCCGACCGCGTCGAGCGCAGAGAGCGTGCCGCCGAGCACGAAATAGCGGCCGCGAAACGCGGCCCCGCGTTCCATCGCCCAGAGGTCTGCCACATCTTCGACCACGCAGATCTCACCGGTTGCGCGGCGCGGGTCCGCGCAGATCTCGCAGGTCGCATCGGTCGAGATATTGCCGCAGCGCGCGCAGGGCACGGCCGCCCGCGCGACCCGGTCGAGCGCCGACACGAGCGGCTGCAGGCTTTGGTCGCGGCGCTGGATCAGATGCAGCACCATCCGCCGGGCCGAGCGCGGCCCAAGCCCCGGCAGCCGCGCCATGAGCGTGATCAGCGCCTCGATCTCATTGGGCGCACGGTCCATCACGAAGGCGCGCTCAGAACGGCAGTTTCATGTCGGCCGGCAGGCCCATGCTCTGGGTCAGCTTGCTCATTTCCTCGCGCGCGCGCACTTCGGCGCGTGATTGCGCGTCCTTGATCGCCGCGAGGATCAGGTCCTCGACGACTTCCTTGTCCTCGGCATTGAAGATCGAGGGGTCGATGTCGAGTGCTGTCAACTCGCCCTTCGCGGTGGCTGTGGCGCGCACGAGGCCCGCGCCCGATTCGCCCGTGACAGTGATGCCCGTCAGGTCTTCCTGAAGCTGGGCCATCTTGCCCTGCATCTCCTGCGCGGCCTTCATCATCTTGGCCATATCGCCAAACCCGCCCATTCCCTTAAGCATGTCGCTCTCCTGTGTTCATGTGTCGTCAAAAGGATCCCAATCGGGGTCAGTCTCGTCCTCGGCCTCGGGCAGAGCGTCCTGCGCGGCGCGCGCCTCGGCCGCGCCCAGATCGCGGGTCGCCACGATGCGCGCGGCATCAAAACGGGCGAAGACGGCCGCGACGATCGGGTTTTCGAGCGCACGCTCGCTTTCCTCGGCCTGGGCTTTCGCGCGGGTCTCGGCCAGCGTCGCGCCCCCGCCTGCAGAGGTCACGCTGACGCCCCAGCGCAGCCCGGTCCAGCCCTGCAGGCGCTGTTGCAGCCGCATCGCCAGCTCCGGCGACGCCTCGGGGGTGGGCTGAAACTCGATCCGGCCGGGGGTGTAGCGCACGAGCCGCAACCCGGTCTCGATATCGAGGAGCAGCGCCATGTCCCGCTGCGCGCGGATCAGGTCCAGGACGTCATCGAAAGCGGGATAGGCGTTGAGCGTGGGCGACGGCCGGCCCTGCGGATGTGGCGCCGGCGCTGCCAGCCCCCGCCCCGCCCCCCCGCGCGCGCCGCGCG
>SLKB01000235.1 GCA_007134805.1 Paracoccaceae bacterium | reverse complement strand
GGGGCGTCAGACTGCATGCGCCGCTGCCTCCGCCGCATCCAGCCAGAGGGTGAAGACCGATCCACGCCCGGGCCAGCTTTCCAGCGTCAGCCGACCCCCCTGCTGGTCTGCCAGCTCGCGCGCCAGCGCCAGTCCCAGCCCGGTACCCTCGCCCGTCTGGCGGTTGCGCCCGCGATAGTAGCGATCGAACACATGCGGTCGGTCCTCGGGGTCCACACCGGGTCCCTGGTCGGTGACGGCACAGGCCACCTGTCCCCCCTGGGCGAACACGCGCAGCGACACCGGGCTGTCGTCGGGGCTGTATTTCACGGCATTCAGGACGAGGTTTTCGAGGATGTGGGCGACCAGATGCGGGTCGCACCGCGCCGTCAATTTGCCATGGCCGCATGACAGCGCGATGTCGCGGTCGGGAAAGCGCGTGCGTGTCTCCGCGATCACATCCCGCGCCAACCGGTCGAGCGGCACCGGCGCCAGTTGCCCGCGGATCTGGTCCCCGCGGAGCTGGTCGTTGTCGAGCCGACCGAGCAGCAGGACCGTATCCACCAGCCGCGTCACCCGCCGCACCGCGTCGCGCACGATGCGCTGGCGTTCGGACACATCCGCGGCCGTCACCGCATTGCCCCGCCGCGCCAGCCGGTGCAGCGCGCTGTCTATGAGCGACAGCGGTGTGCGCATCTGATGCGACACGATGGCGGCAAAGTCGCGGTAGAGCGCGGCGGTGTCGCGTTCCTCCTCCAATAGCGCGGCGGCCCGCAGGCGCTGCAGCTCGGCCCGGTGCAGCCGGCCCCGGTTGCGCAGCAGAAGCCAGGATATCGCCAGCGCGGCCAGCAGCGCGCAGGCCACCGACAGGATCACCAGTTGCTGGGCGCGGCGGTAGTCGTCCAGCCGGGCGGCCGCGCGGTCCCATTCCTGGGTCATCACATCGGTCGCGATCCGGGTGAACCGGGGATAGACCTCCTGGCCGAGCGCATGCAGCGCCCCGTGCAGGTCTTCGCTATGCCCCCGCTCCAGCGGGTCGAGCGCGCGGAAGGCCTCGGCGATGCCGGCCACCTTGGCGCCGTGCCCCAGCCCGTCGAGATAGCGCGCCTGCGGCCCCTGCATCAGCAGGTTCAGGCGCGACAGCGTCAGGTCGTAACGCTGCGCGACGGCGCCGGGGTCCGGCGCGGGTCCTGCGGCGGCGATGGTCAGGGCCATGACCTCCATCTGCGTCTGCGTGACGACCCATAGCATGTTCTCGGTTACCGAAATGTGCATGTCGCGCTCCAGCTCCGAGCTCTTGACCAGCACGAAGGCGAGCGGCGCGAGGCAGATCAGCAGAAGCGGAAGGATCGGCGCATAGAGCCGCAGCAGCGGAGCCATGCGCGGGGCCGAGGATGGTGGCTCAGCCTGCGCGCTCATTGCACATGGAGCGCGATCAGCTGCCAGACCCAGCGCGTGTCATAGCGGATATCCTGCAGCTGCGGGTGGTCGTCGCGGGGATAGACGATCCAGATCGGCCCCTTGTCGCGCGGGCTCAGGCGCACGCCGTCCATCGACAGCGCGCCGATCACGTCGAAGTCCCCGAAATCCGCCATCGGGATCTCGATGCGGTAATCATTGGCGGCCACGGCCACCACCGTTTCGCCCTCGGCCCCCAGCGCCTCCAGAAGCTCGCGCATCAGGAAGCCGCTGAAGTTCGGCGTGCCGTCGGTCACGGTGGTCGAAGTTGCAAACCGATGCTGCGGCAGCGCCTTCAGATCACCGCGGCTGAGGACCGCATCGCCGCCATGGATGCTGCCCGTCACCGTCAGAAGCGGCGGCCCGCCAAGGGCCGTCTGCGGCTGGCCCACCGCAAGGGCGGCCGCCAGAAAGGGCACGATCATCCGCATGTGCAAGAGCTTAGGGGCCATCGCGCCGGGCTGTCAACGCTCCCCCTCCGTTCGGAGGGGGCGCGGGTGGCGTGTGCCGGGTAGCGTGGCGCCCGACAGTCCGCACAAGAGGTTACCCGATGCCCCGATTTCGCCTGCTTTCGGCCGCGCTGGCCGTGTTTGTCGCCGTTCTGGCCACCGCGATTGCCGGGCCGGCCACCGCGCAGCGGGCGATCGAGGGGGCGACGGCACATCCCTCCGTGCCTACCCCGCAGGGCAGCTACATCACGCGGGACGAGTTCGTGGACTATGCCGAGATCGATTTTCCCGCAGGCCCGCTGGTCCGGGGCGAGGACCAGCCGACGCTCAGCGTAGCCGGCGCACACACCCGTCAGGAGTTCACCATCGACGGCTATGAAGTCGCCCCCCTGCGGCTCTATCAGAGCTATCTGCAATATTTTGAAGGCGAGGGGTTCGAGATCGTGTTCTCCGGCATCGGCGGGGAGCTGACCGGCGGAGGGCGTTCGGTCGACTTCCTGGCGCGCGGCATCTACGCCGCCACCCCCTCCACCGCCAGCGAGGCTGTCTACATCCTTGCCCAGCGCCCCGACGGCAGCGAGGTGATCGCGCTCAGCGTCTTCGACCGGCAGAACAACCGCCGCATCATGGTCAACGTGGTCGAGGTGGAGGAGATGGAGACGCTTGACCTCTTTGCCGCTCCCGTGGCCGAAGCGCCCGAAGAGACGCTGGAGGAGGAGATCGTTGCCCTGCCAGCGCAGACCGGCGAGGAGCTGCAGACCGGGCTCGTGTCCGATGGCCGGGTGGTGGTCAACGCGATCCTGTTCGCCTTCGACAGCGACGAGGTGCTGCCCGACTCCGCCCGCGCGCTGGAGACGGTGGCGGGGCTGATGACCGACAATCCGGGGCTGCGGCTGCTGGTGGTGGGGCACACCGACGGGGTGGGCAGCTTCGACTACAACCTGCGGCTGTCGCTGGACCGGGCAAGCTCGGTGGTGAGCTGGCTGAGCGAGCGGCACGGGATCGCCGCCGACCGCCTGCGGCCCGCGGGCGCGGGCCCGATGTCGCCCATCACCACCAACCGTACCGAGCAGGGCCGCGCCCTGAACCGCAGGGTCGAGCTGGTCGAGATGATCGACTGAGGGAGGACCGCCTTCGGGCGCCCCGGCAACGGCCCGGGCCGCTCGCGGGGGCTTCGGGACTGCCAGAGCGGTTCTCGCCCGGGGGGTGCATCGGGGCCCGGTCGGTCCGCCCCCGTCGCAGTATTCCAGGACCGCGCGGGGGCACATCGGCGTGGCCGGGACGGGTCATCGGGGGAAGGCCGCGGCCCGGCCGGCTGGACCGCGCCGATTCGCAAGCCGAGCGGGACCAGCGGGCCTGGAGATCGACCGCTCCCCACGATCGGCATCCTCGCGGGTTTCAGCCGACCCACAGGGGCCGGTGACCATCCGCGGCCGTTGGGATCGGATCGGTATCCGCCCTGCCGGCGAACGCGATGACCCTCGCCGGCAATGAAGGGCCCGGATCCGTCCACGGCTATCGCCGCCCCTCGCCGCCCGCCCTGAGCGACGCCGCGTCCGGCCGGACCTCCTCCTCCGCGCGGCCCCCCTTTTGCCGAGGTGTCCGCTTTGGCGATCCTTCGGTTGCGGCCTCGATTGCATAGCCCCTGCGGTAATGCTCCGGCCGAGGCGTGCCCCGGATGCCCGAGCCTGCAGGACGCCGCCGCAGTGGCAGTCCCCGACGATGCGGAGGCCAACCGCTTCGGGACGGCCGCTACCAGGGGCGCGCGTCAGCCGCCGATCCGCAGCACCGTGT
>SLKB01000019.1 GCA_007134805.1 Paracoccaceae bacterium | reverse complement strand
GTAACATCGGCAAACGCGCCGGTCGCGCCGAGCGCCAGCGCGGTGGTGAGCGTCAAAGTCGTGCGGGCTGTCATGAAATCCTCCCTGTTGAGCCAGGGGCACTGGCGTGATTCCGTCGCCTCGCCATGCCGCCCCCTGAGGAGATATTAAAACCAAAATAATACCACTTGTCCAGAAAAATCCTCCGCGCAGCCGTGCATATTTGGCAAGGATAACGCCCTAGAGCAAAAAATATCGTGTTTTCAGTACGCAAATCGGCCACTTCGTGCAAACAGTACCATCGAAATGCAAGATGCGTGCCATAATCTGGAAAGACGCCTCTTCCCTATCGGTATTGTTTTGGTATTATTCTAGGCACAGGAGGATCGCAATGCGCGTTTTCATTGGGCTGGATGGTGGCGGCACAGGATGCCGGGCGCAGGCCGAGCTTGAAGATGGCCGGCGGACCGAGGTGCGCGCGGGCCCCGCCGCCAATGTCCACAGCGACCCCGAGGGCGCTACGCATGCGATCGCCGCGCTCCTCGCAGCCGTCCTCGCCGAGGCCCAAAGGCTTACGCCTGCACAGACGCTCGCGCCTCCGCAGGTTGTTTTGGGCCTTGCCGGCGCCAGCGAGACGGGGGCAGAGGCGATGCTGCGCGCGACCCTGCTCTATCCGGTGTTGCGCGTGCTGGGTGATATCGACATCGCGCTCAAGGGCGCGTTCGGTGCAGCGGACGGGATCGTCATGGCGATTGGCACAGGATCGGTCCTGGCCGCGCAGCGGGGCGGGCAGATGCAGCGGCTTGGGGGCTACGGCTTCCTGCTCGGGGACGAGGGAAGCGGCGCCTGGATCGGTCGCACAGCGCTCAGCCGCGCATTGTACGCCCAGGACCGCCTCGGTCCGGCCGGGCCGCTGACCGACGCGCTCTGGGCGCGGTTTTCCTCGGTTGCGCAGATGCTCGCCTTCGCGAAATCGGCGCGGCCTGCCGATTTCGCCGCCCTTGCCCCGGCGGTGCTTGCCCATGACCGTGCGCGATGTCCGGTTGCAGGCGCGATCCTCGACGCGGGCTGCGCGTATCTGCTGCGCGCGATCGTGCGGCTGCAGGCGGGCCGTCCGGATGTTCCGGTTGCCCCCATGGGCGGTTTGGGCACGGCGCTGCTCGGCCGGATCGTCGCGCAGGGCGGCGCGCATCTGCGCACTGTCACACCGAAAGGCAACGCGCTCGATGGCGCCCTGTGGCAAGCGCGCCATGGCATGCCCCCCAAAGAGGAATTCGCATGACGCAAACCCTTATGGCACAGGAAATCTCGCAGATCCCCGACGCCGTCGCGGCCTGTCTGCATGGCAACGCCGCACAACTTGCAACAGTAGCAGCAGAACTGCGCGCGTTCGACCCGCAACTGGTGATGACCGTGGCGCGCGGATCCTCCGACCACGCTGCCGCCTATTTCAAATATGCCTGCGAGATCCTGGTCGGTGTGCCCGTGGCCTCGATCGGCCCCTCGGTCGCCTCAGTCTATGATGCGCGGCTGCGCCTGCCACGGACATTGTCGCTCGCGATTTCGCAATCCGGCCAGAGCCCCGACATCGTCGCTATGACCCGCGCTGCCGCGAAAGCCGATGCCATGACCGTCGCGCTGACCAACAATGCGCAAGGCGCTCTGTCCAGTGCCAGCCAGTACACGTTTCCGCTGCATTGCGGGCCGGAGCGCAGTGTCGCGGCGACCAAGAGTTTCGTGACCTCGGTCGTAGGCGGGCTCGCACTTCTGTCCGCCTGGCAGGAGGATGCCGAGCTTAGCGCGGCGCTCGACGCGCTGCCCGAGGCCTGCACGGCAGCGCTTGAGTGCGACTGGAGCGCACTGTCGGATCGGTTGGTGCGCGCACCAACCGCCTATGTGCTGGGGCGCGGCGCAGGCTATGCGATCGCCTGCGAGATCGCGCTCAAGTTCAAGGAAACCTCGGCCATCCACGCCGAAGCCTATTCCGCAGCCGAAGTGCTCCATGGGCCGGCCGCGCTTGTAGGCAGCGGCTTTCCTGTCCTTGGCCTTATCTGCGAGGATGCCGCACGCGACAGTTTCTCGACCACGGCCCTCAAGCTGGCAGAGCAAGGCGCAGATGTCTTCGTGACCGGCCAGATCGAGGGGGTGGCGTCGCTGCCAGTGGTGCCACCACTGCACCCGTTGATCGACCCGCTATTGCGCGTTGTAAGCTTCTATGGATTCATCGAGGCCCTTGCCCGCCGCCGCGGGTTGGCCCCCGATACGCCGCGCCATCTGCAAAAAGTAACCGAGACGGTATGATGCCAAGGATCCTGCGCGCCGATCAGGTCTTCGACGGGACTACGTTGCACAGGGACGCCGCCGTCAGCCTTACCTGCGCGGGACGCATCGAAGCGCTGCACCCGAGGGGCAGCGCCCTGCCCGACCCTGCCGAGGTCACGGATCTCGGGAACGGGATCCTGGCGCCTGGGCTTGTCGATCTGCAGGTGAACGGCGGCGGAGGGCATATGGTGGGCGCGGGCACCAATGCGGCGCAACTGGCCGAAATCTGTGCGGTGCATGCCCGCCTCGGGGCCTGTGCGATCCTGCCGACGCTGATCACTGACCGAGCAGAGGTCACCCGGGAGGTGATCGCGGCGGCCCGAAGCGCTGCGCGCGACGCGGCGCCGGGGTTTGCGGGGCTCCATCTCGAGGGCCCGCATCTTGACCCGGCGCGCCGCGGCGCGCATGACGCGCGCCACATCAGGCCCATGACCCGGCGCGACGTCGAGTTGTTGTGTGAGGCCGCGCAGACGCTTCCCGCGCTGATGGTGACACTCGCCCCCGAGGCAGCGAGCCCGGAACAGGTTGCGGAACTTGCCGCAGCCGGGGTGATCGTGTCGCTCGGCCATACCGGCTGCAGCGCTGAGGCCGCCCATGCGGCCTGCCGCGCTGGAGCGCGCGGCGTCACCCATCTCTACAACGCGATGGGGCCGATGGCTAATCGTGCCCCGGGGCTTGTAGGGGCGGCCCTGACCAGCCCACTTGTCGTGGGGATCATCGCCGACGGGGTCCATGTCGCGCGAGAATGCCTGCTGGTCGCCTTGCAGATGAAGGCGCCCGACCAGCTTTTTCTGGTCAGCGATGCGATGGCCGTTGCGGGCACGGATCTGACAGAATTCACCCTCGGGGGGCGGGTGATCCGGCGCGCACAGGGTCGGCTCACCCTGGCGGACGGAACGCTTGCGGGGGCGGATATCTCGCTGCCGCAAGCGCTCGCGCATCTGACCGCACTTGGTGTCCCAACCGCGCGCGCACTCGCGATGGCAACGCGCATCCCTGCCGATCTGATCGGGGCACAGGATCGCGGGCGCATCGCACCCGGCGCGCGGGGCGATCTGGTGCTGCTCGGGCCAAACATGCGCCTGAGCAAGGTCTGGCTAAATGGCGCGCCCATCGAGCCGACCGTGACAGCCTGAGCGGCGTGGGGCCCGCGGCCTGCGTTCGGATCGGATGCCGACACGCCGCGCAACCGGAGCGCTGAGCGCGATGATCGGCTTTGCGTCAGTGCTGTTGCGCTGATGAACGCCCCGCGACAGAGGTTAGTCAGTTTGCCAAGGCCCACATGCGGATGCGGCCGGACATCCATACTCTGCGGTGTCAGGGCTTCTGCCGGGTCGGCCTGATCAATTAAGTTGCAACGCCCCACAACTTGCCGCCTGGGGG
>SLKB01000385.1 GCA_007134805.1 Paracoccaceae bacterium | reverse complement strand
GGCGCCGGCGTGGTCTCGAAGATCATCGATTGACAATGCGGGCTCGGGCGCGCGCGACCGCCGCGCGCGTTCCCCCTGCCGAAGGAACACAAAGATGCAAGGTCAGAATATCCGCATCCGGCTCAAGGCCTTCGATTACCGCGTTCTGGACGCCAGCACGCAGGAAATCGTGAACACGGCCAAGCGCACGGGCGCGCAGGTGCGCGGTCCCATCCCGCTGCCGAACAAGATCGAGAAATTCACGGTTCTGCGCGGCCCTCATATCGACAAGAAGTCGCGCGACCAGTGGGAAATCCGGACGCATAAGCGTCTGCTCGACATCGTCGATCCGACCCCGCAAACGGTGGACGCGCTGATGAAGCTCGACCTCGCCGCCGGGGTGGATGTCGAGATCAAAGTGTAAGGAGCCAGGACAATGCGCTCTGGAGTGATTGCAAAGAAACTGGGCATGACCCGGTTGTTCATGGAGGATGGCCGGCAGGTGCCTGTCACTGTCCTTCAACTCGACGGGTTGCAGGTCGTGTCGACCCGCACGGCTGAAAAGGACGGCTACACGGCGGTTCAGCTGGGCGCAGGGGCTGCGAAAGCGAAGCGCGTGAGTGCACCGATGCGCGGGCATTTCGCCAAGGCGAGCGTCGCGCCCAAGCGGAAGATTGCCGAGTTCCGGGTGAGCCCGGAAAACCTGATCGAGGTCGGCGAAGAGATCACGGCTGACCATTACTTCGAGGGTCAGTTTGTCGATATCGCTGGCACCTCGATCGGCAAGGGCTTTGCCGGTGCGATGAAGCGGCACAATTTCGCTGGTCTGCGGGCGTCGCATGGTGTGTCGATCAGCCACCGTTCGCACGGGTCCACGGGCCAGTGTCAGGACCCGGGCAAGGTGTTCAAGGGCAAGAAGATGGCCGGTCACATGGGTGCTGCCCGGGTAACGACGCAGAATCTGCAGGTCGTCAGGACCGATAGCGACCGTGGTCTGATCATGGTCAAGGGCGCCGTGCCGGGCTCGAAAGGTGGTTGGGTCACGATCAAGGATGCGGTGAAGAAACCCTTCCCCGAGAACGCGATCCTGCCTGCTGCGCTGAAATCGGCCGCCGAAGCTGCGCGCAGGTCCGCCGAGGAAGCCGCTGCCGCTGCCGCCGCTGAAGAAGAAGCGGCCCGTCAGGCCGCGCTGGAGCAGGAGGCCGCAGAGCAGGAAGCTGCCCTGAAAGAGGCCGAGGCATCCATAGACGCCGAAAAGAAGGAAGGCGAGTGAGATGAAACTCGACGTAATCAATCTGCAGGCCGGTGCCGCTGGTGAGGTCGAGCTGAACGAGGCGATCTTTGGCCTCGAACCGCGCGCCGATATCCTGCACCGCGTCGTGCGCTGGCAGCGGGCGAAAGCCCAGGCCGGGACGCACAAGGTCAAGACCCGGTCTGAAACCAGCTATTCCACCAAGAAGATCTATCGCCAGAAGGGCACCGGTGGCGCACGCCACGGCGACCGCAACGCGCCGATCTTCCGCAAGGGCGGGGTCTACAAGGGCCCGACGCCGCGCAGCCACGCGCATGACCTGCCCAAGAAGGTCCGCGCGCTCGGGTTGCGCATGGCGCTGTCGGCGAAGGCCGGTAGCGGCAAGCTGGTGGTGCTCGACTCGACCGACATGGCCGAGGCAAGGACCGCAGTTCTGGCCAAGGCAGCCAAGGAACTTGGCTGGAAGAAGGTATTGGTCATCGACGGTGCGGAAGTGAACGAGAATTTCGCTCGCGCCGCGCGCAATCTTGACGGGGTCGATGTGCTGCCGTCGATCGGGGCCAATGTGTATGACATCCTGCGCCGTGACACGCTCGTGATCACCCGCGCAGGGCTTGAAGCACTGGAGGCTCGACTGGCATGAGCGCACTGGCAAAACATTACGACGTGATCCGCAAGCCGGTGATCACCGAGAAGGCCACCATGGCTTCGGAAGCAAATGCGGTGGTGTTCGAGGTCGATATCGACGCGAACAAGCCGCAGATCAAGCAGGCCATCGAGGCGATCTTCGGCGTCAAGGTCAAGGCGGTCAACACGATGATCACCAAGGGCAAGGCCAAGCGTTTCCGCGGGATCGCCGGCCGGCGCAAGGATGTGAAGAAGGCTTATGTGACGCTCGAGGAAGGAAATGCTATCGACGTCACGACCGGGCTCTGATAGGGGCCTGAACGATTTCGCGGCCCCGGGCGTTCGGGGCCGCGGCCAATTTGGCGCATCCGCGCGCCATTAACTGAAACGGGACCTTTTGGTCCAGAGCTGACGGAAGACAGAAAGCATGGCACTCAAGTCGTACAAACCGACGACGCCGGGCCAGCGTGGGCTGGTTCTGATCGACCGTTCGGAGCTTTGGAAAGGTCGTCCGGTCAAGGCCCTCACGGAAGGCCTGACCAAATCGGGCGGTCGGAACAACACCGGACGGATCACCGCGCGCCGCATTGGCGGTGGCGCGAAGCGTCTTTACCGTATCGTGGATTTCAAGCGCACCAAGCGTGACATTCCGGCCGTGGTCGAGCGGATCGAATACGACCCGAACCGCACCGCCTTCATCGCGCTGATCAAGTATCGTGATGGCGAGCAGGCCTACATCCTGGCGCCGCAGCGCCTCGCGGTCGGCGACACGGTGATCGCGGCGGAGCGTGCAGACATCAAGCCGGGCAATGCGATGGCGTTTTCCGGCATGCCGATCGGCACGATCGTCCACAATGTCGAGATGAAGCCCGGCAAGGGCGGCCAGATCGCGCGCGCGGCGGGCACCTACGCGCAATTCATCGGCCGCGATGGGGGCTACGCGCAGATCCGCCTGTCGTCCGGCGAGTTGCGGATGGTCCGGCAGGAATGTTTCGCGACCGTCGGGGCGGTCTCGAACCCCGACAACTCGAACCAGAATTTCGGCAAGGCCGGCCGTACGCGCCATCAGGGCAAGCGCCCGTCGGTGCGCGGTGTCGCGATGAACCCGATCGATCACCCGCATGGTGGTGGCGAGGGCCGCACCTCGGGCGGGCGCACGCCGGTCACGCCCTGGGGCAAGGATACCAAAGGTCGCAAGACGCGGTCGAACAAGCAGACCGACAAATATATCGTCCGGTCCCGCCACGCGAAGAAGAAGGGTCGCTAATCCATGGCACGTTCAGTTTGGAAAGGCCCGTTCGTAGATGCCTATGTCCTCAAGAAGGCAGAGAAATCGCGCGAGTCGGGTCGCAATGAAGTCATCAAGATCTGGTCGCGCCGTTCGACCATCCTGCCGCAATTCGTGGGCCTGACATTTGGCGTCTATAACGGCAAGAAGCATATTCCTGTCAACGTGACCGAAGACATGATCGGCCAGAAATTCGGGGAATACTCGCCCACGCGCACCTATTACGGGCACGCGGCCGACAAGAAAGCGAAACGGAAGTAAGCCATGGGTAAAGAGAACAATCCGCGCCGCGTGGCCGAGAACGAAGCCTTCGCGAAAGCGCGCATGCTGCGCACGAGCCCGCAGAAGCTGAACCTTGTCGCGGCGATGATCCGCGGCAAGAAAGTGGACCGCGCGCTCACCGATCTGACCTTCTCGAAGAAGCGCATCGCGGGCGATGTGAAGAAATGCCTGCAATCGGCCATTGCCAATGCCGAGAACAACCATGGGCTGGATGTCGATGAGTTGGTCGTCGCCGAGGCCTGGGTCGGCAAGAACCT
>SLKB01000344.1 GCA_007134805.1 Paracoccaceae bacterium | reverse complement strand
CGGTCAAGACGCTGTTGCAGGTCTCGCGCCTGCGCAAGCGCTTTGCGCATGGTGACAGCCCTGCAGTGCAGCGCGTGAGCTTCGATCTGGGCGAAGGCGAGATGCTGGCACTCCTTGGCCCTTCGGGTTGCGGCAAGACCACCACCTTGCGCATGATCGGCGGATTCGAATCCCCCGATGAGGGACAGATCCGCCTGTACGGAAGCGACATCACCCATCTGCCGCCCGAGGCCCGCGGGATCGGCTTCGTCTTTCAGGACTACGCGCTCTTTCCGCATCTGTCGGTGCTCGACAATGTCAAATTCGGCCTGCGCAAACTCAGCCGCGCAGAAGCACAAGCGCGGGCAGCAGAGATGATGGCGCTCGTGGGGCTGACCGGCCTCGAGAAGCGACGACCGCATGAGTTGTCGGGCGGGCAGCAGCAGCGCGTGGCGCTTGCGCGCACGCTGGCGGTCGCGCCGCCGCTGGTGCTCATGGACGAGCCATTTTCCAATCTCGATGCCGCCATGCGGGTCGAAACCCGGCAGGAAGTGCGCAAGCTGCTCAAGGCCGCAGGCTCTGCCGGTATCCTCGTGACGCATGACCAGGAAGAAGCGATGGCGGTTGCGGACCGCATCGCCGTGATGGAAGCCGGGCGCCTCGTCCAGATCGGCACGCCCGATGAAATCTACCGGCATCCGGTATCGGCCTTCGTGGCGTCTTTTCTGGGGCGATCGAACATCCTTCCCGGCACAGCATCTGGGCTGGAAGCGATGACCGAATTCGGAAACCTGCCGCTCACGCGGGCGGCCAACGGCGCCGTGTCGCTGTCGGTCCGCCCCGAGCAGATCATGCTCGAGCCCGACCCGACCGGACCCGCCTCAGTCGTGGGGCGCGAATTCCGCGGGCATGATCAGCTCTACTGGGTCCAGGAGGGCGAACGCTGCATGCTGGTGATCTCGGGCGCCGGCGCGACCATCGACGTGGGCGCCCGCGTACGGCTGCGTATCTGCGATTGCGTGGTCCCGCTAGCCTGAGAACTGCGCGACTTCATGGCGCGCAGCAGTCGGCCCTGCCTTTCAGAGCGTCGCGTTCACAGCGCCCCCGTCCAGAAGCAGATTCTGCCCCACGATGAAGCCAGCATGTTGCGAGCAGAGAAATGCACAGGCTGCCCCGAATTCCTCGGCCGTGCCGTAGCGGCCCGCAGGGATCGTCGCCTGACGCTTGGCGCGCGCGGCCTCTAAGCTGCTCCCGTCAGCCTTTGCCACGCCCGCATCGAGCGCATCCGCACGCGCGGTCGCATGGATCCCGGGAAGCAGGTTGTTGATGATCACACCCTTGCCCGCCACCTGCCTCGAAGTTCCCGCGACATAACCCGTGAGCCCCGCCCGCGCCGAATTCGAAAGCCCGAGCACCGGGATCGGCGACTTCACGGATTGCGAGGTGATATTGACGACCCGCCCCCAGCCGCGCTCGATCATGCCCGGTACGAGCGTCTTCATAAGGGCAATCGGGGTTAGCATGTTCGCATCGAGCGCGGCGATGAAATCATCGCGCTCCCAGTCAGTCCACAAGCCCGGAGGCGGGCCACCGGCATTGGTCACAAGGATATCCACTGTGCCTGCCACCTCGAGCACGCGCGCGCGCCCCACTTCCGTCGTGATATCGGCTGCCACGGCCGTCACCTCGACGCCGTGGGCCGCGCGAATGGCGTCCGCCGCCTGGGTCAGCGCCTCGGCGCCCCGTGCATTCATCACCAGATGCACGCCTTCGGCGGCCAGTGCCTCGGCGCAGCCCCGCCCCAGCCCCTTGGAACTGGCGCAGACGAGCGCGCGCCTTCCCACGATCCCGAGATCCATTCTTCTCTCTCCCTTGTCCTGACCGATGATGATTTGTCTCGGGATCTGGTAGCACTCCCTGCTGCTCGCGAAAAGCCGAAGGCTGCGCCTGCCCGCGCGGACCTGCGGGAAATTTTTCTTGACCGTGCCCTTGTCATTCACCGGGGCGATCATGATAGGGTCACATATTCGCGAACGGGATCACACACACCGGGGCCATCCGAAGGAGGGATCATGTTCCGCAAAATCATATGTCCAGTAGATCTCAACCACGCGGATCAGCTTGGAAAAGCCTTGGCAATCGCCCGCGATATGACGCGGCACTACGATGCCGAGATCTGCTTTGTCGGGGTCAATGGCAACTTGCCCAACGCACTCGCGCGCACCCCGAAGGAATTCGAGGACAAGTTGCGCGCCTTCGCCGAGGCGCAAGGTACGGCCCACGGGCTGAGCGCAAGCGCCCGCGTCTGCATCAGCCACGACCCGACGATAGACACGGACAAGACCCTTCTTGCGGCGATCGAGGCGGAGGGTGGGGATCTCGTGGTCATGCAGACCCACGCGCCCAACGCGCTCGATTACATCTGGACAGGGCATGGAGATACGATTGCCGCACATTCGAACGCATCGGTCTTTCTGGTGCGCTGACCACACGACGTGACAAAAACAGAGAGGTGAGTGAACCATGGCAGAGAGCGACAAAGATGCCCCGTCTCCCGAAGCCGAGGATGCACTGCCAGAGCCCGAGGGTGCGTCCGAGTTGATCGAGACCGAATACGAGATCGGTCAGGACAATGTCACCCCCAAGATCGGACCATTCGACCTCGACATCCATAACCCGGTTTTCGCGGTGTCAGGGCTTGTTGTCATTGCCTTTGTCATCCTTACGCTCGCCTTCCAGAACCAGATCGAGCCTGTCTTCGGGGCCATGCGCGATGTGCTGACCTCGAATTTCGACTGGTTCTTCCTTATGGCCGGCAATGTCTTCGTGCTGGTCTGCCTCGGGATCCTGGTATCACCGCTGGGCAAGGTCCGCATCGGGGGCATGGATGCCACCCCGGATTACAGCTATCCGGGCTGGTTCGCGATGCTGTTTGCCGCCGGTATGGGCATCGGGCTGATGTTCTTCGGTGTGCTGGAGCCAGCCTATTATTTCGCGACACCCTGGGGCGACCAACCCCTGATGAATGATATCGGCATTGTTGATGGCGAACTAATGGACCCCGCGACCGTGGAGGCGGCGCGCCGCATGGCGATGGCCGCCACGATCTACCACTGGGGCCTGCACCCTTGGGCGATCTATGCCGTCGTTGCGCTTGCGCTGGCGCTGTTTGCCTTCAACAAGGGGTTGCCGCTGACAGTCCGCTCGATCTTCTACCCGATCTTCGGTGAACGGATCTGGGGCTGGCCGGGCCATGTGATCGATATTCTCGCGGTTTTTGCCACGCTGTTCGGCCTTGCGACGTCGCTCGGCTTTGGCGCGCAGCAGGCGGCAGCGGGGATCGGCTTCGTCTTCGGCATCGACGGGATCAACGATACGGTGACGTTTGCAGTGATCCTGATCGTGATCATCACGGCGATGGCCCTCGTGTCGGTGCTGCGCGGGCTTGATGGGGGGGTCAAGGTCCTCTCTGAGATCAATATGGGGCTCGCGATCCTCCTGATGACCTTCGTACTCATTGTGGGACCGACCCTGATGCTTCTGACGCAGTTCTTTGGCAATCTTGGCGCTTATGCGTCCGAAATCCTGGCCTTGTCGAACCCGGTCGGGCGTGAGGATGACGGCTACCGGCAAGGCTGGACCGCCTTCTACTGGGCGTGGTGGATCAGCTGGTCGCCCTTCGTCGGGATGTTCATCGCGCGCGTCAGTCG
>SLKB01000040.1 GCA_007134805.1 Paracoccaceae bacterium | reverse complement strand
GGTCACGACCCGATGGTGATCGCCCGCCTGCCACACGTCCCGCAGATCGAAGAAGGCCGCAGACTCACCCTCAGCCTTGCGCGCGCAGCACTCCACCCGTTCGACAGCGCCACCGGACAGCGCGTCGCGTGATCCTGCCGGGGTGTGGCGCTGCGCCATGCCCGGGTGCTGTCCCGTAGCCACTGAACCGGTGTCGGGGCGCATGTCCGCGTTCCGCCTGACTGCACCGCCGCGCCGCTCGAAACCTGACCCCAGCGCGCTGCCTCATGCTGGCCAGCAGAGGCTCGGACCATGGTCGGGCTTCCGGTGGCGTGTGACTGGCGGACACAACTTCTGCGGGGGCTGGCCTCGCTGAGCTGTGATCCCTCACGGAGCTTACAACTCGTCTGCGGAGGCGCTAGAAGCTTCTGAAAGATAGTCGGCGCTTGACCGTCCGAGGCAAATCGGCACAAAATCGCCTATCTGCGGGGTGAACACCCGGATAGGGATCCGGGCAGGGGAATGGTCGCATGACGGTTTCGCGTTCGGGAGCGACATGAGAGAGGGCAATATGAAGTTTTTCCACTTTTCCGGCGCATTGACTGCCGTGGTCTGGGCCGCCTCGTTTGCCGCGGCCGAGTCCGAGCCCTCGACGATCGACGAGGTGCAGGAGCGCGGATACCTCAATTGCGGCGTCTCGCCCGGGCTTCCCGGGTTTTCGGCGCCAGATTCGAATGGGGTGTGGCAGGGCTTTGACGTTGCGCTTTGTCGCGCAGTCGCCGCAGCCGTCCTCGAAGACCCGATGGCCGTCGAATTCGTGCCGACTGATGGCGAAACACGCTTCTCGGCGCTGAATTCCGGCATGATCGATCTACTGGCGCGCAATACAACCTGGACCTTCTCGCGCGATGTCGGGCTGGGGCTTACCTTCACGGGGGTCAGTTACTACGATGGGCAGGGTTTCATGGTGCAGCGCGAGCTTGGGGTGAGCTCAGCGACCGAGCTTGACGGTCTGAGCATCTGCATCACCACAGGTACGACAACCGAGTTGAACCTTGACGATTACTTTCGCGTCAATGGCATGAGCTATGAGCCCGTGCCGATCGAGACCAATGCCGAGGCGCAACAGCAGTATACTGCAGGCGTCTGCGATGTCTTCACGACGGATATCTCGGGGCTTGCCGCCACGCGCGCGTCCTTCGCCGATCCGGGCGAGCATGTCATCCTGCCCGAGGTCATCTCGAAAGAGCCACTGAGCCCGGTGGTGCGGCATGGTGATGACGTCTGGGCGGATCTGGTGCGCTGGACCTTGTTTGCCCTGGTTTCGGCGGAGGAGCTGGGCGTCACCTCGGCGAATATCGACGAGTTGCGGAGCGGCTCGGACAACCCTGAAATCAATCGGCTGCTCGGCAGTTCGGGCGATCTGGGCGAGATGTTCGGGCTCGACAATGACTGGGCGTTCCGGGCCATCTCGGCCAGCGGCAATTATGGCGAGATCTTTGCCTCGACGATCGGCGAGCAGACGCCGATCGGGCTTGCACGCGGACTGAACGCGCAGTGGACGCAGGGCGGCCTGCTCTACTCGCCGCCCTTCCGGTAAGCGCGCGCGGCGCGGTGCAGATCGCGCCGCAGCCTGCCCGGTTTATCAGGGTCAATCCGGTCGGTCGCTGGGCCGCGGGGTCGGCGGGCCGGAGGTGACGCAACGCGCAGTCCCCGGAGTTTTCGACAGCGACAATCAGCACAATGCCGCGCCCCGGGTTCGATGCTTGCATGACCTGCAGCTTTCGGTCAGATGCATGCGGGGTGGCGCGGGTCTGCCCGAAGAATGGCAGGGCAGGGGGCAGCGATGCGGATCTTGGTCAACGGCTTCGGGCGCATCGGACGCACGGTCCTGCGTGCCTGGCTGCAGGGCGGCTGGCCAGACCTCGACATCGTCGCGCTCAATGACATCGCGAGCGCCGAGGAATGCGCGTATCTGTTCGAATACGACAGCGTCTTCGGGGTCTTCAGGGGTGATGTCGCGCATGGTGAGGGCCGTCTCGACATCGCAGGCCGGTCGCTGAGACTCACGCATTCCGCCGATCTCTCCGATCTTGATCTGGGCGAGATTGACCTTGTCATGGAATGCACCGGGCGGGCGGACAGGACCGAGGTGGCGCGCCGCGGACTGCGCGCGGGCGCGCGGCGGGTGCTGATTTCCGGGCCCTCCGAGGCTGCGCAGATCACATTGGTCCTCGGCGCAAACGATCACGAACTGCATGCCGAGCATGAATTGATCTCGAACGCGTCGTGCACGACGAACGCCCTCGCACCGCTCGCCCGGCTCCTGCATGAGCGCTGGGGGCTGCGGACCGGGTTCATGACCACAGTGCATTGCTACACTGGCAGTCAGCCAACCGTGGATGCGCCGCGCGGCGATTTCGCACGCTCACGTGCCGCAGCGCTGTCGATTGTGCCCACAACGACCAGCGCGCAACGCCTGCTCGAGCGTGTCCTGCCCGAGCTTTCGGGGCGACTTCTGGGGGCTGCCGTGCGGGTTCCCACCGCATCGGTTTCGGCCGTTGATCTGACTGTCATGCTGGATACCCCCTGCGATCCCGATGCGATCAACGCCGCGTTCCGGGATGCAGGCGGGGTGATCGGCTGGACCGACCGGCCGCTTGTCTCGAATGATCTGCGCGCGCGGCCCGAGAGCATCGTGATGGCGCTGCCGGAAACACAAATGACCGATCAGGGCCTGCTACGGGTATTCGGCTGGTATGACAATGAATGGGGGTTTTCGTGCCGGATGCTCGATGTTGCGACACGGATTTCTTCCTTCAAGACGTGATTTTTCTTGCTTTCCCGTGCGGAAACAGGCATAGGAAGCGCGCGACGTTATCTCTATCGACTACTGTTCTCCGACTTCGGCCACAGTCATCTCGATCTTGCACTGACTGAGCCGGGCTGCCGCATGGAGTGGGCAGCATAAGTACAGGAGACTTCACAATGGCCAATGGCACAGTGAAATGGTTCAACGCCACCAAAGGTTACGGGTTCATCCAGCCTGATGGCGGGTCCAAGGATGTGTTCGTGCACATCTCAGCAGTTGAGCGCGCAGGCCTGCGCGGTCTGGATGACGGTCAGAAAGTGACCTTCGATCTGGAAAAAAGCCGTGATGGGCGCGAGTCGGCGAGCAATCTCGCTCTGGCGTGATCAAGGCCGCTGAGCAGCATATGCTCAAGAATTGAAGGGACCGCCCAAATTTTGGGCGGTCTTTGTCTTTTTACGCCGCTGGCGCCGGAAACTTGCCGGACTGTGATGGCATTTCAACCGATGCGTGCCAAATGTCCTCGTCATGGACGGATTTGACAGCATCACCCAGCGTGCAGGGTCATTGCGCGCTGACCCCCGCCTGATTCTCGCCACAGATCTTGATGGGACCTTTCTCGGGGGGTCGGCGCAGGATCGCCGCGCACTTTATGAGTGGGTGCGCACGCAGCCCGATGTCGGCCTCATCTTTGTGACCGGACGCGACCCGGCCTTCATTGGCGATCTGTGTCGGACGCAGGATGTGCCAGAGCCTGACTACGTGATCGGGGATGTCGGCACCACGATTGCTGAGTTTCGCAATGGCGAAGTGCAGCCCATCCCGGTACTCGAGGAAGAGATCGCGGCGCGCTGGCACGGGATGTCAGATCTCGCACAGGAGCGCCTTGCGCCCGTCAACGGGCTCTGGCTGCAGCGGACCCC
>SLKB01000039.1 GCA_007134805.1 Paracoccaceae bacterium | reverse complement strand
GCGTCATGGAGCACCCAGCCAAGGCCCAGCACCAGCGCGAGCACCGGCGCGCCGATCCTGAGCGCATGGCGATAGACCGGGGTGAGCCACATCCGCTGCAGGCGGTAGGCAATACGGCTGGTGCGCTTGGGCGCTGTCGACTGCCGGCGCCAGCGGCCTGCGCGCGGCAACGGGGCCGCGACCACCCGCTCGGCCGGGATCGACCGGCCTTGCGCCGCACTGAGCGCCGCAAGGCTGAGCGCGTGATCGATGCCGGGCGCCTCGATCTCGGAGAGGCTGGCGATGGCGCTCTGCGCGGCGACATCATGCGCGCGCAGGGTCTCATCGAGGCTCGCCACCCCGTCGCCAAGCCCCGGAGAGCCCGAGCCCGGCACGACCGCGGGCAGCGCGCCATCGGGGCGCGGGGGCTCTGGCGCGCGCAATGTCTGGGGCGGCATGGGGGGCGGCACCGGGGGGGCGGGCACCCCGGGCAGGATGTCGCCGGCGGCATATTCCTCGGCGCGCGTGGCGCCCAGATGATCCCAGAAGGTCGCCGCCGGGACAGCGGCCGAGAGCGGCGCATCGGCGTCGCGCGGCTCTGGCTGCGAGAACGCGTCCATGACCTCGGCAGGCTCTATCGGTCGCATGAGGCATCCTCCACGATCCAGCGGCACAGATCTGCAAAGCTGATCCCGCACGCCATGGCCTGCTCGGGCACGAGCGAGGTGGGTGTCATGCCCGGCTGGGTGTTCAACTCGAGGATGATCAGCCCCTCGCGGCCGCGCGCTTCGTCCCAGCGGAAATCGGTGCGCGTCACCCCGCGACAGCCCAGCACACGATGCGCCTGCAGCGCGAGATCGAGGCAGGCGTCGCGGATCGGGTCGGGGATCTCGGCGGGCAAAATATGGCGCGAGCCGCCGGGGGTGTATTTCGCGTCATAATCGTACCAGCCGTCAGTGACGATATCCGTGACAGTGAGCGCGCGATCGCCCACCACAGTCGTGGTCAGTTCGCGCCCCGGAGCAAAGGCCTCGACCATCACCTCGTCGGGCATCTCTGGGCCGAGGTGCGGGGGCGTGTTGGCGCCCTCGGCCACCAGATAGACCCCGACCGAGGAGCCCTCGTTGTTGGGTTTGACAACATAGGGGGGCGGCATGAGGTGGCGCGCCATCGCCGCATCCTTCGGCGCGATGAGGCTTGGCACCACAGGCAGGCCAGCCACGCGAAAGGCGGCTTTCGCGCGTTCCTTGTCCATCGCCAGCGCCGAGGAGAGCACGCCCGAATGCGTATAGGGCAGGCGCAACCATTCGAGGATGCCCTGGATGCAGCCATCCTCGCCGAAACGGCCATGCAGCGCGTTGAAGACAATATCGGGCGCGATCTCGACCAGACGCTGCACGACATCGCCGCGCGCATCCAGTTCGATCACCTCATAGCCCGCCACCCGCAACGCCTTGGCGCATTCGTGACCGGAAGACAGCGACACCTCGCGCTCGGCCGAGAGTCCGCCTTTCAGCACACAAATCCGGGGGGCTGCCCTGCTCGACATGCCCATCTTACTGCCTCTGGACCGTTTTGGCCCGTTATTGTGAGCCTTTTCGGCCCGTTATGTCATGCCCGGTATGCCGGGTTCATTCTGTCCTTGCCGCGCCGGGTGTCAATTCCAGCGGCGGAAGCTCTGCAGGCGGCCCTTCACGGCCCACGCGCATGATTTCCCACTGTAGCGAAATCCCATGCGCTTGCAAAACTCTTTTTCGCACTTCCTCGCCCAGGGCCTCCAGTTCGCGCGCCGAGGCCTGGCCGGTATTGATCAGGAAATTCGGGTGTTTGGGCGACATCTGTGCGGAGCCAAGCTTTGCACCACGCAACCCAGCCGTGTCAATAACTGACCATGCCTTCAACTCATGCGTGTCATCCGGCTGCCCGGTAGAGCTGTGCCCGGCCGGATTGCGGAAGGTGGAGCCGGCGCTGCGGTCCTTGGTGGGCTGGCTCGCATCCCGGCGCGCAAGCTGGTCGTCCATGCGGGCAAGCAGCATGGCCGGGTCGGCCGCGGCGGCGCGGAATCGGGCGCTGGTGATCACCATCCCCGCGGGCAGGCTTGAGTGGCGGTAGCCCAGATCGAGCATGGCCGCGGGCAGGACATGGCGCGCGCCCTGCCGGTCGATCGCAGTGATCTCGATGAGGTGGTCGGCGACATAGCTGCCATAGCAGCCCGCATTCATCCGCACCGCCCCGCCGATCGCGCCGGGGATGGTGCGCAGGAAGGTCAGATCGCGCCCGGCATCGGCGGCCTTGCGCGCCACATGGGCATCGAGCGCTGCGGCCCCGGCGGTGACGTCCGCGCCGATCTCGATCGCATTGAAGCCGCGCCCGAGCCTGATCACCACGCCCTCGATGCCCCCGTCGCGCACGATCAGGTTCGATCCCACGCCCATCGGAAAGACAGGGATCGCAGGGTCAAGGGCTGCCAGAAACCCGGCAAGATCTTCCGCATCCGCAGGCTGGAACAGCCAGTCGGCCGGGCCGCCCACGCGCAGCCATGTCAGGCTGTCGAGCGGCTTTTGCGGCGTGAGCGTGCCGCGCACGGGGATCTGGTCGGGGCGCATGGCGCCTGCCTAGCGCGGAGGGGCGCAGTTGTCGAGACTGCGCGCGGGCCCTGCGGCGGCCGCCTGTGCCACATGCCGACGGCAGGCAAGAAAGCGCGGGCAGCGACCGCCCGTGGGCGGTCGCATCGTTGTTATCAGCTCAGCAGGAAGCAACATGAACCCCGTTGGTTGTCGGCGTCCCTGATCTCGGAAACCTGCATCAGTTCCCGCCCAGGAGCCCGCGCAGGCGGCCGCGGATTTCGCGTTCGATCCCGCGTTGCATCAGGCTGTCGATCAGCTCGTCGCCCGAGCCCTCGATGCCGAAGCCTTCGAGCAGGCGGCGCTCGGCGCTGGTGCGGGCGCGCTCCTCGAGGCGGCGAGCCTCTTCGCGGGCGAGTTGTTCGAGCCGTTCCTGATCAAGGCGCAACTGCTCGCGCGCGAGCGCCTCGAGGTCGAGCCGGAAGCGCGGCTCGGCCCAGGGCCCGGTGATCATCAGGGGCACGCGCAGATTGGTGTCGCCCAGCGCCGCCGGGGTCAGGCGATAATCGAGCGTGCGCGCGCCAAGGTTCACGCGCCCCTGCCCGGTCACCGCGATGCGCGAGGCTTCGAGCCGCAGATCGTTGTTCGAGAGTACCCCATCGGAGATGGTGAAATTGCCCGCGATCGCGTCATAGATCGTGCGGTTGCCCTCGCCCATATAGGAGAGGTCCAGATTGCGCAGCATTCCTGCGAGATCAAAACCCAGAATCTCGCCCTGCGAGAAGCGCAGCGCGCCCTCGCCGCGCAAGCTGTTCATGATCGCGTGGACCGAGTCGCCGACGCCCAGGAATTGCAGATCGGCCTCGGCCGCGCCCTGCAGGCGGCGGAAATCGGCGAACTCGGTTAGAAGCGGCAGGAGGTCGATCGCGCGCGCGCGCAGCGTGCCGCCCACCGAGAGGCCCGCGCGGTTATTGGCCACGAACTCGCCCGTGAGTTGGCCACCGAAGAGCGCGATTTCCTGCAAATCGAAGACAGCGCGCGCCCGGTCGATCCGCAGGCCGATGCGGCTGGGGCCAAGCGTGGTGAGATCGGTGCGCAGCCCTGCAAGGCGGAAGGTGAGATCAGCGTCGAGAAGCCCGAGCGCGCTTGCGTCGATAGGCGCGCGCGACCAGCCCGCCGCCGCCGCGCCGCCCTGCCCGCCGCCGCTCCCGCCCCCG
>SLKB01000236.1 GCA_007134805.1 Paracoccaceae bacterium | reverse complement strand
TATGTTCGAACTTCCGGGGATGGAAAATGTCTCGGAAGTGGTGGTCAATGAAGAGGCGGTTAATTCGGATGCGAAACCGCTGATCATCTATGCCGACACCAAGAAAGGTGCGGCTAGCGCGGGGTGACGCCCCGCGTCATCGTGCCTGTCGGAAACGTGACTGGGACAAACGTGACTGGCGCAAGCGCGGCGCAGGGCGCTCTCACCGCGATTACTCATTTCGACTATGCGCAAGCTCCTGACGCCGGGTGCCCGCCCGGGGCGCAGGCCCGGGCAGCGGCTGCGAAGTGTGCCCTGGCACGCTGAGCTGGCGCCCCCCCCCCCCGCCCCTGGGCTTCGTCCCCGTCGCGCGTCACTCCGCCAGCCCCTCTTCGTCCAGCAGATGCCGCCCGCGCGCGTCCTCGATCTCGATGACCCACAGGTCGCGGTCGATCGCGCGCTGGCGCGCGAGCATGGTGTCGACCTCGCGCTCGGGCCCGTCGCGCAGCACTTGCCAGCGATAGGTGTCATGGTCGAAATCGAACTGGCGCTGATAGACTGTCGCCGTCCCGTCCAGCCGTGCCAGCTTGACCATCACGGCCCCCGCCTGCGCGTCGCCGCGCCAGGTGACATAGGCCGGGATGCTCGCGAGCGTCAGCCGTCGCAGATAGGCCGCGACCCAGATCCCGCTGGCCAGCTTTGGCCTCACGACGCCCCGTCGCGCCAGTCGAGCCCCATCTGCGAGAAGCGCTCGGCCTCGTCAAGCCAGCCTTCACGCACTTTCACCTGCACGAACAGATGCACGGGCCGGCCCAGGAACTCGGCCAGCTCTGCCCGCGCGGCCTGGCTGATCGCCTTGATCGTCTCGCCCCGGTGGCCCAGGACGATCCCCTTGTGCCCGTCGCGCACCACATAGATGAGCTGGTCGATCCGGGCCGAGCCGTCCTTGCGCTCTTCCCAGGCTTCAGTCTCGACGGTCAGCTGATAGGGGAGTTCCTCATGCAGGCGCAGGGTCAGCTTCTCGCGGGTGATCTCGGCGGCGATCATGCGCAGCGGCAGATCGGCGATCTGGTCTTCGGGGTAGAGCCAGGGCCCTTCGGGCAGGCTCTCGGCAAGCCAGCGGCGCAGATCCTCGACCCCGTGCCCCTTCTCGGCCGAGATCATGAAGGTCTGCGCGAAAGGATAGGCCGCGTTCATCTCTTGCGCGAGGGCGAGCAGGGTCTCGCGGCGAACCCGGTCGATCTTGTTGATCGCAAGCGCCACGGTCCGCCCGGCCCCCAGCCGGTCGCGCAGCGCGTCCAGGATCGCCTGGACCCCCTCGGTCAACCCGCGATGCGCCTCGATCAGCAGGACCACGATGTCGGCATCCGCCGCCCCGCCCCAGGCCGCGGCCACCATCGCACGATCGAGCCTGCGGCGCGGCCGGAAGAGCCCCGGCGTGTCGACGAAGACGATCTGCGCGGCGCCCTCGATCGCGACGCCGCGGATGCGCGTGCGGGTGGTCTGCACCTTGTGCGTGACAATCGAGACTTTCGCGCCGACCATGCGATTGGTCAGCGTCGATTTGCCGGCATTGGGCTCTCCGATCAGGGCCACGAAGCCTGCGCGGGTTGTCATGGGGTGCACTCCTGTGTGTCAAGCGTCGCATAGACCAGATCGGCTGCGAAGGCCAGTCTGCGCGCAACCCGGGCCGCCTGCGTCACTCTGGGCCCTGACCCTCTGCGCGGGTCTGGTCGGTCAGCCGCTCGAGCAGGGCGCGCGCGGCGCGCTGTTCGGCCTGGCGCTTCGCGCCGGCAGTGGCGCGCGCGTGCTCGCCCGAGGCAAGGCGCACCTCGACGGTGAATTCGGGCGCATGATCGGGGCCGGCGCGGGCGATCTCGGCATAGCAGGGCGGGGTCTGGCCGCGGGCCTGCGCCCATTCCTGCAGGCTGGTCTTGGGGTCGCGCGCGTCGGTCTCCACGCCCGCGATCCGGTCTTGCCAATGCGCCAGGATCACGGCGCGCGCGGCCTCGAACCCGGCATCGACATAGACGGCCGCGATCACCGCCTCCATCGCATCGGCAAGGATCGCCTCCTTGCGCCGCCCGCCCGAGAGCATTTCCGACCGCCCAAGCTTCAGCGCCTCGCCCAGCCCGATGCTGCGCGCCACCTCGGCGCAGGCTTCCTTGCGCACGAGCGCATTGAAGCGCGGCGCAAGCTGGCCCTCGGCGGCGCCCCGGTCGGCCTTGAGCAGCGCCTCGGCCATCACCAGCCCCAGCACGCGGTCGCCCAGGAATTCCAGTCGCTGGTTGTCGGGGCGCGAGGGGCTCGACATCGACGGATGCGTCAGCGCGCGCAGCAGCAATTCGGGCCGCGCGAACTCATGGCCCAGCCGCGCGGCAAAGGCGCGCAGATCGGCCGCCTGCTTCACCGCAGCCTCTCGAAGAACCGATCCGACCGCCAGGTCCAGAAGAAGAACAGCGACCGCCCCTCGGCCGAGAAGACGACATGGCGCGCGCGTCCGATCAGGTGGTCGAAGGGCACCATGCCCACCCCGCCCACCTGCCGCGGCATCCGGCTGTCGAGCGAGTTGTCGCGATTGTCGCCGATGAAGAAGAAATGACCCTCGGGCACAGTGAAGACGGGCGTGTTGTCGCCACCGCTATTGTCGTTGATGTTGAGCACCGGGTAGCTCACCCCATTGGGGAGCGTCTCGATCGCGCGGGATTTGCGGCACTCGCCCCCCTGCCCCACCGGCGCATTCTCGCAGCGCGGGAACTGCCCGGCCGAGCCCTGCCGCTCATAGATCTCGATGAAATCGCCGTCGGGCTCCTGCGGCATCGCCTCGTCATTGAGCCACAGGATGCCGTCGCGCATCTGCACCCTGTCGCCGGGCAGACCGATCAGGCGCTTGATGTAATCGGCGCCAGTGCCGGGATGGCGGAAGACGACGATATCGCCGCGCTCGGGGTCCGCAGCAAAGAGGCGCCCCTCGATCGGGCAGATCGCGAAGGGGCAGGAATAGCGCGAATAGCCATAAGCCATCTTGTTGACGAACAGGAAATCACCGATCAGCAGCGTCTCTTTCATCGACCCCGAGGGGATCCAGAACGGCTGGAAGAACAGCGTGCGAAACACGCCCGCGATCAGCAGCGCATAGATAATCGTCTTGATATTGTCCCAAAGCCCGTCTTTCTTGCCGTCGGTGGTTGCCATGCGCCCGGATCCTGCCGCGATTGATGTTGTTGCGGGCTTCATGCGGGGGGGGGCTGGGAGTGTCAAGCGAGAGCCCGAGCACCGGCGCGAATGTGAGCGGGAAAAACAGGGTTTTCATTATCGCGGCCGCTGCCTATACTAGGTCCCATGTTCGGCTCAAAGCACATCCCGGCCTTGCGCAAGGCGACCCCTCTGACGGGTCTGCTTCTGCTTAGCCGCCTCTGAGCGTGTCCCCGACGGGCGCGCCGCTCAGAGGTGATCAGCGCCCGCCCCCCCAACACATGACACACACCCCAGACACCCAGATACGGATCGCCACGCGATCCGATGCAGCCGCAGAGGGATTGCCCCGATGACCCAGTCACACCGGACAGAGACCGCCGAGCAGGATCGCGTCCTGATCTTCGACACCACCTTGCGCGATGGCGAGCAATCGCCCGGCGCCACCATGACCCATGCCGAGAAGCTCGAGATCGCGGCACTGCTCGACGAGATGGGCGTCGATATCATCGAGGCGGGCTTTCCCATCGCCTCGGAGGGGGATTTCCGCGCCGTCTCGGAGATCGCGAAGAACGCGAAGGACGCGGTCATCTGCGGCCTTGCGCGCGCCAACACGGGCGATATCGACCGCTGCTGGGAGGCCGTGCGCCATGCCCCCCGCGCGCGGATCCACACTTTCATCGGCACCTCGCCGCTGCACCGCGACATCACCGCGCTTGATCAGGATGGCATGGTGGCGCGCGTGCAGGCCACCGTCAGCCATGCGCGCAACCTGTGCGACAATGTGCAATGGTCGCCAATGGATGCGACGCGGACCGAGCATGATTTCCTCTGCCGCGTTGTCGAGACCGCGATCAAGGCAGGCGCCACGACGGTCAACATCCCCGACACGGTTGGCTATACCTATCCGCGCGAGAGCGCCGCGCTGATCGCCATGCTGCGCGAGCGCGTGCCCGGCGCCGATGAGATCACCTTTGCCACGCATTGCCACAATGATCTGGGCATGGCGACGGCCAATGCGCTTGCCGCCGTTGAGGCCGGCGCGCGCCAGATCGAATGCACGATCAACGGTCTGGGCGAGCGCGCGGGCAACACGGCGCTGGAAGAAGTCGTCATGGCGCTGCGCGTGCGCAATGACATCCTGCCCTATGCCACGCGGATCGACACGACCAAGATCATCGGCATCTCGCGCATGGTGGCGGCGGTCTCGGGCTTTCCGGTGCAGTTCAACAAGGCAGTGGTCGGCAAGAACGCCTTCGCGCATGAATCGGGCATCCATCAGGACGGGATGCTGAAGAACAAGGAAACCTTCGAGATCATGCGCCCCGAGGATATCGGGCTCGCCTCGACCAGCCTGGTGATGGGCAAGCATTCGGGCCGTGCGGCGCTGCGCGCCAAACTCTCGGAGTTGGGCTATGAGCTGGGCGACAACCAGCTCAAGGATGTGTTCGTGCGTTTCAAGGCGCTCGCCGATCGCAAGAAGGAAGTCTATGACGACGACCTGATCGCGCTGATGGCCGAGGCGAGCCTCGACGATTCCGACGCCTATCTGCAATTGCGCCGCCTGCGCGTGATCTGCGGCACCGATGGCCCCCAGGAGGCCGAGATGACGCTCAGCATCGGCGGCACCGAGACCGTGATCGACGCCACGGGCGACGGGCCCGTCGATGCGACCTTCAACGCGGTCAAGATGCTCTTCCCGCACGAGGCGCGGCTGGAGCTTTATCAGGTCCATGCGGTCACTGGCGGAACCGATGCGCAGGCGACTGTCAGCGTGCGGCTGGCGCAGGACGGGATCGTCTATTCGGGCCAGTCCTCGGACACGGATACGGTGGTCGCCTCGGCCAAGGCCTATATCAATGCGCTCAACCGACTGGTGGTGCACCAGCATCGCGGCAATCTCTCGGCGCTGATGAGCTCGGCGAGCTGACCGCAGGCACATGCAGGCGCGGGGGCGCGCGGGCTTGGGCGGGGCTCCGGGGCCCGCCGCTGCAGACGACGAAAGGGGCCATATCACGCGAACTTGCGCGCCGCGCGCCATTTCCCGCCGATCGCGGTTGCACCCCCTCTTTACCATGCGCCCTGCGCCGCCCTATAAGCGGCCAGAGCGCCGCCCGCCCCGGAGCGGGCCGATTCCCTTGAACCGTTGGACCCCTCCATGAATTTCTTTCCCAGCCTGTTCTCGTCAGACATGGCAATCGACCTCGGCACAGCGAACACGCTTGTCTATGTCAAGGGGCGGGGGATCATCCTGAACGAGCCCTCGGTCGTCGCCTATCACACCAAGGACGGGCGCAAGGGCGTGCTCGCCGTGGGTGAGGATGCGAAGATGATGCTGGGGCGCACGCCGGGCTCGATCGACGCGATCCGACCGATGCGCGACGGGGTAATCGCCGATTTCGATGTTGCCGAGGAAATGATCAAGCATTTCATCCGCAAGGTGCATCGCAACACGATCTTTTCCAAACCCAAGGTCATCGTCTGCGTGCCCTATGGCGCAACGCCTGTGGAAAAGCGCGCGATCCGGCAATCGGTGCTCTCGGCGGGCGCACGCCGCGCGGGGCTCATCTCGGAGCCCATCGCGGCGGCCATCGGCGCGGGCATGCCGATCACCGATCCGACCGGCTCGATGGTGGTCGATATCGGCGGAGGCACCACGGAAGTGGCCGTGCTGTCGCTGGGCGATATCGTCTATGCGCGCTCGGTGCGGGTGGGCGGCGACCGGATGGATGAGGCGGTCGTGAGCTTCCTGCGGCGCAATCAGAACCTCTTGATCGGCGAGACGACGGCCGAGAAGATCAAATGCGCGATCGGCACCGCGCGCATGCCCGATGACGGGCGCGGCAAGTCGATGCTGGTGCGCGGGCGCGACCTGCTCAATGGCGTGCCGAAAGAGGTCGAGATCACCCAGGCGCAGGTCGCCGAAGCGCTGGCCGAGACTGTGACCACCATCTGCGAGGCGGTAATGATCGCGCTCGAGACGACACCGCCGGATCTGGCGGCCGATATCGTCGACCGCGGCGTGATGCTCACGGGCGGCGGTGCACTTCTCGGCGAGCTGGACCTTGCCCTGCGCGAGCAGACGGGGCTGTCGATCTCGGTTGCGGAAGAGGCGCTGAACTGTGTCGCGATCGGCACCGGCAAGGCGCTCGAATACGAGAAACAGTTGCGCCACGCCATTGATTATGAAAGCTGAAGGCCCAAGCGAAAGGGTCTGAGACATGGCCAGCGAGCGCAAGAACGAACAGGATTTCGTCCGTCCCGTCCGTCGCATCCTGATCGGGCTCATGGCGGTGGCGCTGGCGCTGGTGTTCATGGTCTGGCGCATCGACAGCCCGCGGGTGGAACAGTTTCGCATGGCGGTGATCGACCGCGTGGTGCCCTCGTTCGACTGGGCCATGCGCCCGGTGGCGCGCGGCGTCGCGATGATGGAGAATTTCGGTTCTTACGCGCGCATCCTCGAGCAGAACCAGGAGTTGCGCCGCGAATTGCAGCAGATGCGTGCCTGGCGCGAGGCAGCACTTCAGCTTGAGCAGCGCAACGCGAAGCTTCTGGACCTCAACCAGGTGCGGCTTGACCCGCAACTCACGCATGTGACCGGCGTGGTGATGGCCGATAGCGGCTCGCCCTTTCGCAACTCGGTGCTGCTGAATGTGGGCGCGCGCGACGGGGTGCAGGATGGCTGGGCAGTGATGGACGGGCTGGGGCTTGCAGGCCGGATCGCGGGCGTGGGCAGCCGCACCGCCCGCGTCGTGCTTCTGACCGATACGGCGAGCGCCGTGCCCGTCACAGTGCAGCCTTCGGGCCAGCGCGCGATGCTGACGGGCGACAACACGACCTTCCCGATCCTCGAATTCATCGAATCCCCAGACGATCTGCGCCCCGGCGACCGGGTGATCAGTTCCGACGATGGCGGGGTGTTTCCCGCGGGCATCCTCGTGGGCGAAGTCGTGCAGACCCGCGACCGGCGGTTGCGGGTGCGGCTCGCGGCCGATTACGGGCGGCTCGAGTTCCTGCGGGTGCTGCGCTCGCGCCCGGTCGAGAAGATCCGCGATACGGGCGCGCTGATCCTGCCGCCGAGTGAATTCATCACCCCTGAAGATGCCGCCGAGGCCCTGGCGCCCGATGCGATCCCCCCGGGGCCCGGCGATGGTTGACCGGCGCCGGACCCAGCGGCTTGTCTATGTCGCCCTGTTCCTTGGACTGGCCGCGCTGATCACCTTCCAACGGCTGTTGCCGATTGGCGGCTACGGGGCGGGGATCAGCGTCGACCCCGCGCAGGACCCGGCATCGGAACTGCTTGGGTTGAGCCTGCGCGACCTGCCGCCGCCGGATGTGCTGTTGTGCCTCGCCATCGCCTGGGTCGTGCGCCGCCCCGATCTTCTGCCCGCCCCTGTCATCGCGGGGTATTTCTTTTTCGAGGATATGCTGCTGATGCGCCCACCGGGACTCTGGGCGCTGATCGTGCTGCTGGGGGTCGAGTATCTGCGCAACCGCACCGACCGCCTGCGCGGTTATGGCTTTGCGATCGAATATCTCAATGTGGCGCTGCTCATGCTGGTCATGTTCGCGGCCAATCGGGCCGTGATCGCAATTGTGATGGTTCCGCAAGAGCCCCTTGGCTTGAGCTTGGTGCAATTGTTGGGCACAATCCTCGCTTATCCGGGTGTCGTCTTGGTCTCGCATTTCCTGTTTGGCCTGCGCAAACCCGCGACCGGAGAAGTCGACTCGCTGGGGCAGAAATTGTGAAACGGTCGGATCGCGAGAAGGAAGAGAGCCGTCGCAGCATCACCCGGCGCGGGCTGATCCTGGGTGGGCTGCAACTGGGCATGGCCGGCACGCTGATGTGGCGCTTGCATGACATGCAACTGAACCACTCCGAGCAGTTTCACCTGCTGGCAGAGGAAAACCGAATCAATCTGCGGCTGTTGCCGCCAGTGCGCGGGCTGATCCTCGATCGCAATGGCGTGCTTCTGGCGGGCAACGAGCAGAATTACCGCGTGGTCATCAAGCGCGATGACGCGGGCGATATCGACCTTGTGCTGAGCCGGCTTGCACAGCTGATCGACCTGCGCGACGAGGATATAGAGCGCGCCCGGCGTGACATGCTGCGCAACCGTCCCTTCGTGCCGGTCACTGTGGCCGAGCGGCTGAGCTGGGAAGAGATCAGCCGTGTCGCCAGCAACGCCCCTGCCCTGCCCGGCGTGACGCCCGAGATGGGCCTGTCGCGCGCCTATCCGCTGCGCGAGGATACGGCGCATGTGGTGGGCTATGTGGGCCCGGTGTCCGAGCGCGATCTGGCAGCGCTTGAAGCACCCGACCCGGTGCTGATGATCCCGCGGTTCCAGATCGGCAAGAGCGGCGTCGAGCGGATGGAGGAAGACCGGCTGCGCGGGCGCGCGGGCTCGCAGCGTGTCGAGGTCAATGCGGTCGGCCGGGTGATGCGCGAGCTGGACCGGGTCGAGGGCAGCCCCGGCGGCAATGTGACGCTCACCCTCGATGCGCGGCTGCAGAACTACGCGCTGGAGCGGCTGCATGGCCATAGCGCGGCGGCCGTCGTGCTCGACATTCCGACCGGCGATATCCTGGCGCTCGCCTCGGGCCCGAGTTTCGATCCGAACCTCTTCGTGCGCGGCATTTCCAGCCCCGATTTCAACGCGCTTCTGGAAAATGACTATCGCCCGCTCGTCAACAAGACCGTGCAGGGGATGTATCCGCCGGGCTCGACCTTCAAGATGGTGACGGCGCTCGCCGCGCTTGATGCCGGCGTGACCGACGGGCAGGAGCGCGTCTTCTGCCCCGGCCATATGGATGTCTCCGGGCACCGTTTCCATTGCTGGAAGCGCGGCGGGCATGGGCGCCTTGGCATGGTTTCGGCGCTGTCGGAAAGCTGCGACATCTATTTCTACGAGATGGCGCAGCGCGCGGGGATCGACAAGATCAACGAGATGAGCCAGCGGCTTGGCCTGGGGATGCGGTATGATCTGCCGATCACCTCGGTCGCGGGGGGGCTGAACCCGACACGCGACTGGAAGCGACGCAACCGCGATGCCGAGTGGCGCGTGGGCGACACGGTCAACGCCGCGATCGGCCAGGGCTATGTGCTGACAACACCGCTGCAACTCGCAGTGATGACTGCGCGGCTGGCCAGCAACAGCGCCGTGTTGCCGCGGCTGATCCGCGACCCGCTCGAACGCGAGCGCCCGCAACTCGCCAGCCTCGATCTGCGCGCCGACTGGCTGCGCCTGATCCGGCGCGGCATGGCCGACACGGTCAATGACCGCCGCGGCACCGCCTATTCGTCGCGCGTGGTGACCGAGGAGCAGATCATGGCTGGCAAGACCGGGACCAGTCAGGTCTTCTCGATCACGCGGGCCGAACGTGAGGCCGGCATCCGACGGCAGGAAGACCTGCCCTGGAACCGGCGCAACCATGCGCTGTTCGTGGATTATGCGCCCATGGACAACCCCGCCGTCGCGGTTGCCGTCGTGGTCGAGCATGGTGGCGGCGGATCGAGCACGGCCGCCCCGATCGGACGCGATATCACGCTCGCGGCGCTGAACGGGGGGGATGTGCCGCCGCTTTCGGCCTATCCTGCGCCGCAGCGCAACCGGATCCGCGCCGAACAGATCGAGCTTGAGGAACGCCTGCGCCGCCCCGAGGACATGAGGATCAGCCGCGCATGAGCTATCTCGAATACAACACCAAGCGGATGCCCGCGGGGCTCGCCAAGGTACTCTATCTCGACTGGGGGCTGGTGCTGTTGCTGATCGCGGTCGCGGGTATCGGGTTCCTGATGCTCTATTCGGTCGCCGGCGGCAGCATGACACCCTGGATGGAGCCGCAACTCAAGCGTTTCGCCCTGGGCATGGGGCTGATGTTCCTCGTGGCCTTCGTGCCGCTATGGTTCTGGCGGTCGATCTCCGGGCTGGCCTTCGCGGTCTCGGTGCTGCTGTTGGTGGGGGTCGAGTTCTTCGGCACGATCGGGATGGGCGCGCGGCGCTGGCTCGAGTTCGGCCCGGTGCGCCTGCAACCCTCGGAGCTTGCCAAGATCACCACGATCATGGCGCTTGCGGCCTATTTTGACTGGATCGGCACGCGCAAGGTCTCGCACCCGATCTCGGTGCTGATCGCGGCGTTGATCGTGCTGATTCCGACGACCCTCGTGCTGCGCCAGCCCGATCTTGGCACAGCGATGCTGATCGCGCTGGGCGGGGGCGTGGTGATCTTCGCAGCCGGGGTCCATTGGGCCTATTTCATGACGCTGATCGCCGCGGCGGGCGGCCTCGTGGCTGCAGTGATGGCCTCGCGCGGGACCGAGTGGCAGCTTCTGAAGGACTACCAGTTCCGCCGCATCGACGCCTTCCTCGATCCGACCATCGACCCGCTCGGGGCGGGGTATCACATCAACCAGTCGATGATCGCGCTCGGCTCCGGGGGCTGGTCGGGGCGCGGGTTCATGGAAGGCACGCAGGCGCGGCTGAACTTCCTGCCCGAGAAGCACACGGATTTCATCTTCACCACGCTGGCCGAGGAATTCGGCTTCATCGGCGCGGCCTCGCTGCTGGTGCTCTATCTGCTGATCACGGGCTTCTGCATCGTGACCGCGATGCGCACGACCAACCGCTTCGGCGCGCTGCTGGTGCTGGGGGTTGCGGGAACCTTCTTTCTCTATTTCGCGGTCAACATGGCCATGGTGATGGGACTTGCGCCCGTGGTGGGCGTGCCGCTGCCGCTCGTTTCCTTCGGCGGCTCGGCGATGCTCGTGCTGATGATCGGCTTCGGGCTGGTGCAATCGGCCCATATTCACCGCGCGAGGCTGCCGTCGTGAGCATGACCGTGCTTCTTGCTGCGGGCGATGCCACGCGTGCCGCGTATCGCCCTGCCCTGGCCGAGGCGTTTCGCACTGAGCGGCTGGACGTGCAGCTTGTGACCGAGGCCGCGCCCGAGACGGTCGACTACATCATCTATGGCCCGGGAAGCCCGGTTGAGGATTTCCGGCCCTTCACGCGCACCCGCGCTGTGCTGAGCCTCTGGGCCGGGGTCGAGAAGATCGTGACGAACCCCACGCTGACCCAGCCGCTGGCGCGGATGGTCGACCCGGCGCTGACCGCCGGAATGGTCGAATATGTCTGCGGCCATGTGTTGCGCTATCATCTCGGCCTCGACCGTCATCTGCACGCGCGCCCCGGCGACTGGGATCCGACGCCCCCGCCGCTCGCGCATGAGCGGGAAGTGACGGTCCTCGGCCTCGGGGAGCTGGGCGCGGCATGCGCGCATGCCCTGGTCGCGCTGGGGTTTCGGGTCCGGGGCTGGTCGCGCACGCGCCGCGATCTGCCCGGCATCCTGTGCCATCATGGCGACGAGGGCTTGAAGAACGTTCTGCAAAGCACTGAAATAATTGTCACTCTTCTGCCGCATACTGAAGCGACCGAGGGGTTGCTCGATGCGGACCGCTTCACCCAGATGCCGCCCGGCACCTTCCTGATCAACCCAGGCCGTGGGGCGCTGATCGACGATGACGCGCTGCTTGCCGCCCTGGAGCGCGGCATCATCGCGGGCGCGACGCTTGATGTCTTTCGCGAGGAACCCCTGCCTCGCGATCACCCGTTCTGGGCGCATCCGGCGGTGACCGTCACACCGCATATCGCCGCTGCCACGCGCGCCGACAGCGCCGCGCGCGTCATCGCGCGCAACATCGCGCGGGTGGAAGCCGGCAAGCCGCTGCTGCACGAGGTCGACCGCGGGCGCGGCTATTGAGCCACGGCGCGCAGTGCCTCAGACAAGGCCGCAAAAGCGCGCGGGGATGCGAATGACCGGATCGCCGGGGATCATGCCGGGCTTGTTCCAGGCGTAGATCGGCCGCAGCCAGCTTTGCCGGCGCCGCGCGATGGGGAAATAAGTGTCACCGTCGCGCGGCGTGCTGTTGGTGATGATGCCGAAGAGCGCCTCGCGCCGCGCAAGGTGCCCCTCCCAGCCGGTCGTCAGCCGGTCAGGGTCAGCCGTCTTCCCCGTGGCCCGCGCATAATCGACCATGCCGAAATGGAACAGGAAGAGGTTCGGATCGATCCGGAAATTGCGCCCCTTCACCCGGTGCATGCCCGAGCCCCAGGTCAGCGGGCGGGTGGCGATGGCAGGCTTGGTATAGCGCGCCGAGACATGGGCATAGCTGCGCTGCTCCAGAAACGGGCGCGCCGGGTCGAGCGGGCCTTCTTCGCGCAGATGCTGCCCGACATCGAGCCCCAGCGCCGAGATCGCGGCGCCACCGCCCATGCGCTGCGAAAGGTAGCTGCGCAGATCGACCCCAAGCCGCGGGTCGACGACAATGAACTCGTCGACATCGGTCGCGATCACGCGGTCGAAATAATGAAACATTCCCCGCGCGATCGCCGACATCACGCGCGCCCGCCTGCGCATCGCTGGCACGCGCGGGCGCGGCCGGTGCGGCAGCCGGATCAGGTTGACCGGCCCGGACCCTGCCGGCAGGTCCTGATCATGGCCGTCAAGGATCACCAGAAGATTCTTATGCCCGAAGGCCGCGCCGTAATGCGCGATCCATTTGGGCAGGAACAGCGCGTCATTGCGCACAGTGGTCATGGCGCAGATGTCCAGAGGCCGGGGGCTCATGCGCGCGTCCTCGCAGCAGGATCGAGCGCGGCGGCGATGACAGTCTCGACATGCCGGTAGAGCGCGCGGTAATCGACGCGGGCACAGGCCATCGCGCGCGCGCGCGCGCCCATGGCCCGGGTCGCAGCGGGGTCGGCAAGCAGACGGTCGAGCCCCGCCGTGAACCCGGCCGCATCGCCCTCATCGACCAGATGGCCGGTCACACCCTCTTCGACCAGTTCCGGGATGCCCGCATGGCGCGTGCTCAGGATCGCCGCGCCGCAGGCCATGCCTTCCTGGATCGAGACCGGCAGGCCCTCGGTCTCGCCATCGCGCCCGGTGAGCGAATGCTGCACGAGGATTGACGCGCGCGAGAGATGGGCGCGCACCTCGGCATGGGGCATGCGGCCGTGGAAGATGACGCGTGCGCCATGGGGCGCGCGGGCCGCACGGGCGCGACATTTCGCCAGAAGCGGGCCTTGTCCGATGAACTCGAGCCGCGCGCCGGGGTGCTTCCCGGCCACGTCGAGGAAGCTTTCGAGCGTGAGAAGCGGCGCCTTCTTCTCGACAAAGCGGCCGACATAGAGCACGCTCCCGGGCGTTTTCTCGGCAGGGCGAAAGAGATCGGTATCGACGCCGCTGGGCACGACATGCGCGTTGGGGTGATGCAGCCCCTGCCGCGCCAGATTGTCCAGCAGGAACCCCGAGACGGCGAAGATGCCCGCGAGATGCGGCATCATCCGGCGATAGGCCTCCACGCGCGCCGGATGACGCAGGTATTTGCTGGCATCGCGCCCCCGGAAATAACCGAAGATCGGCAGACCCATCTCGCGCGCAAGTGGCCAGTGGAGCACAGTCTGCGACCCGAACTCGGCGAGGATCGCGTCGACCCGCTGATCTTGCAGGAACTGGCGCAGCGCCGCGCGCCCGCGACCGAACGGGGCAAAGGCTGCACGGTAGAGGTGATGATTGCGCGCCAGATACCAGGGCGCGAGCAGAAGGTCGGCGGGGTTCAGCACGGCATGCAGCCGGCTGAAGACCGCCTTGCCCGCGGGCGCGGGCCCGGTGCGCCGACCGCAGACAACGACCGTATTTCCGCCCGCAAGCTCATCGACATGCCGCATCACGAAGGTCTCGCCCGCGCGCGGGTAGCGGCTGGTGGCGATGCACAGACGCATCCCGTCCCTGCCCGGTCGCTCCGGCACGCTCATGCGGCCTGCACCGGTCCGGGCGCGCCCGC
>SLKB01000310.1 GCA_007134805.1 Paracoccaceae bacterium | reverse complement strand
CGGCCTTGAGGTAGCGCCATCCCTGGAACGGGCGCTTGGGGCTGGGCGCGGTGCGGATGATCTGCGCGTCGAGCACGATCCCGCAGCGGATGATGCCATCGCTGCCCGGCACCTCGTCAAGCCGCAGGATGCGCTGGCGCGCCAGCACCACCCCCTTGAAGACCCAGTAGAGCGCGCCCCCGTCGAGCAGTTCCGCAGCCCGTTTGGGCCACATGCGGGTGACGTGGCGGGGCAGGCCATCCGGCCCGAGCGCGCGCGGATTGCGCTGCCACGCGGCCAGATCCTCGACCGCTTCGGCGCCGACGCAGAGCTTGATCAGGTGCAGTGTGCTCATCCGGTCCTCATGGGGCCGGTGTTAGCGTGTCGCGGCCCTGTGCACCACATGGTGCAACCGGAAAAGGAGCGCAAGCCCGATCAGGGCAATGGCAAGGCTTGCGGAAAGCGTCGCCCCAAGCCCCGCGATCTGGGTGCCCAGCGCGCAGTCAAGCCCGCCAGCCGCCATCTGCAACGCGGCGATGGCAAGACACTGAACCCGGGGAAATCGCGCTGCAGCGAGGCGTCGGTCACGCGAACGGGTCTGGGTGGGCCAGTCGTGCGCGTGGAGTGCAGGGTGGGGGGGGCGCGGCGGCCAGCGCTGCAAACATCGCAGTCGTGCAGGCGCTGCCGAACGGCGTGATCCAATGGCCCGCCGAACAGGTCAAGCCGATGCCGGGCGATGCTGGCCACAGCCCCGCCCGGCCTGTCGAGATGCCGATCATGTCGTGATGCTACTGCCTGACCTGAGTTTCGTCACGCAGGGGCTCGGGCGCGGCTGGCTGGTGGGCCGGTCGCGCCCAAATAGCGTCAGTCGGCCGGTACTGTTTCGGTAGCAGGCGCGGTGGATCCATCCGCAGGTGCGGTGGTGCCCGTTCCAGTGCCGGTGCCGGTGCCAGTACCAGTGTCTGTTCCGGTGGCAGGCGAGGCTGCACTGTCAGTCGCAGGCGCGCTCGTGCCAGAGGTCGTTGCCGGGGCAGTCTGATCGGACGTGCCGCCGCTGCCGAACAAGAGGTACAGCACAATGGCCGCCAGGACGAGACCGCCGACGATATACGCGGTTGTCCCGTAGCCGCTCTTTTTCGTTTTCAGGTCGCCATGATGAGGGTTCGACCGCGAAGACGCGGCGGGTTCATGGACCTCACCGGGTTCACGGGCGACGTGCGGCCCCGGGGCCGTGTTCGGGTTGTCGGTTGCCGGAGTGTTGGGTGAGCGCTTGTTGCCCGGCGGCAGACGCGTGTCGTGTTCGCTGGCCATTTCTTGTTACTCCAAGGTGATGACGACCATCAAGATGATGACGTTCATCTTAGAAACCCCTGCCAGCGGTGTTCCGTTCCGCCCGCGCCCACTTTGCCTGCAGCAAGGCGCCAATCCGCCCATCGATGCGCAATCCCCACGGCGACGGTTTCGAGATGATGGGCGCGCGATCGCCGGTCATGTCTGCTATACCCCAACGATGGCGCAGAAGCCTCAGGTGCGATCATGTGACGCCGGTGTGGACACGACCCGCACCGCGGCGCGGCGCAAGGGGGCATGGGCGTTGACCGACGGCAGCCATGCGCGTATCTTGTAGTGTCCCAGCGCCTACCCCCAAAGGATGCCCGCCATGAGCCGTTTTTCCGCCCCGATTGCCGAACAGATCTGGGACATGAAATATCGGCTGAAAGAGGCCGATGGCACCGCGATCGACCAGAGCGTCGAGGATAGCTGGCGCCGCATCGCCCGCGCGCTGGCCGCGCCGGAAGGTGACCCCGCGCATTGGGAAGAGGTGTTCTACCGCGCGCTCGAGGATTTCCGGTTCCTGCCTGCGGGGCGGGTGACGGCGGGGGCGGGCTCTGGCAGGTCGGTGACGCTGTTCAACTGCTTTGTCATGGGCACCATCCCCGACAGCATGGGCGGCATTTTCGACATGCTGAAGGAAGCCGCGCTGACGATGCAGCAGGGCGGCGGGATCGGCTATGATTTCAGCACGATCCGGCCCAAGGGCGCGCCAGTGGCGGGGGTGGCGGCCGATGCCTCGGGGCCGCTGTCATTCATGGATGTCTGGGATGCAATGTGCCGCACGATCATGTCGGCGGGCTCGCGCCGGGGCGCGATGATGGCCACGATGCGCTGCGACCATCCCGATATCGAGGATTTCATCAGCGCCAAGCACGATGCCGCGCGGCTGCGGATGTTCAACCTGTCGGTGCTGGTGACGGATGATTTCATGGAGGCCGTCAAGACTGATGGCCCCTGGGAGTTGCAGTTCGGGGGCAAGGTCTATCACACGCTGTCCGCGCGCGATCTGTGGAACCGGATCATGCGCGCGACCTTTGATTATGCCGAGCCCGGCGTGATCTTCATCGACCGGATCAACACGGCCAACAACCTCGCCTATTGCGAGACGATCGCTGCCACCAACCCCTGCGGCGAGCAGCCGCTGCCGCCCTATGGCGCGTGCCTGCTGGGCTCGATCAACCTCGCGCGGCTGGTGCGCGACCCGTTCGGGGAGGAGGCGGGCCTCGACATGGGGGCGCTCGACGATCTGGTCCGCGTGGCCGTGCGGATGCTCGACAATGTGGTCGATGTCAGCCGCTTCCCGCTGCCCCAGCAGGCGCAGGAGGCGCAGGCCAAGCGGCGCATCGGGCTGGGGGTGACGGGGCTCGCGGATGCGCTGATGATGGTGGGGCTGCGCTATGGCGCCCCCGAGGCGGTCGCCATGCTGGAGCGCTGGATGGAAGCGATTGCCCGCGCGGCAGTGCGGGCCAGCGTCGATCTGGCGCGTGAGAAGGGGGCGTTTCCGCTGTTTGACGCGGACGCCTTCCTTGCGTCGGGCACGATGCGCGGCTGGGATGACGAGATCCGCGCGCTGATCCGCGAGAATGGCATTCGCAACGCACTGCTGACCTCGATCGCGCCCACCGGGACGATCAGCCTTTATGCGGGCAATGTCAGCTCCGGGATCGAGCCGGTCTTTGCCCATGACTACACGCGCAAGGTGCTGCAGAAGGATGGCAGCCGCACCGAGGAGCTGGTCGAGGATTACGCCGTGCATCTGTGGCGCAAGCGCAAGGGCGACGCGCCCTTGCCCGATCATTTCGTGACTGCCCAGACGCTGAGCCCCATGGATCATGTCGCGATGCAGGCCGCAGCACAGCGCTGGGTGGACAGTTCGATCTCGAAGACGATCAACTGCCCGGAAGATATCAGCTTCGACGCCTTCAAGGATGTCTACCTGCAAGCCTGGGAGAAGGGCTGCAAGGGCTGCACGACCTATCGCCCCAATGACGTGACCGGATCCGTGCTGTCAGTGCCCGAGACCAGCGCGGCGCTGCCGCAGACCGAGGCGGGCGCCGAGGTGGTCTATCTCTCGACCCCGTTCGACCGGCCCGAGGCGCTCGAGGGCCATACCTACAAGCTGAAATGGCCGGGATCGGAGCATGCGATCTATGTCACGATCAATGACACGGTGATCAATGGCCATCGCCGGCCTTTTGAAATCTTCATCAACTCCAAGAACATGGAGCATTTCGCCTGGACTGTGGCGCTGACGCGGATGATCTCGGCCGTGTTCCGGCGGGGGGGCGATGTGTCCTTCGTCGTCGAGGAACTCAAGGCCGTGTTCGATCCGCGCGGCGGTGCCTGGGTGCAGGGGCGCTATATTCCGTCGATCCTCGCGGCCATCGGCGGAGTGATCGAGCAGCATCTGATCCGCATCGGCTTCATCGCGGGCGAGGGGCTGGGGCTGAAGG
>SLKB01000028.1 GCA_007134805.1 Paracoccaceae bacterium | reverse complement strand
CGGGCGACAGCCATCCTCACCCGATGTCCGTATCGCCCCGGCCGCTCAACCCGAAAGGAGGTCTTCGTGACCCAATCCTCAGAAACCTTGCGCACCATCCTTGCCCTTGATCTCGGCACCACCACTGGCTGGGCCCTGCGCAGCTTCGACGGCCTGATCACCAGCGGCACCGTCAGCTTCCGCCCGGGTCGCTTCGACGGTGGCGGCATGCGCTACCTGCGCTTCACCAACTGGCTGGGCGAGATCGACCGGCTGTCAGGCCCGATCGCTGCCATCTGGTTCGAGGAGGTTCGCCGGCACGCCGGCACCGACGCGGCCCACGTCTACGGTGGGCTCATGGCCACGCTGACCGCATGGGCCGAGCTGCGCGGCGTGCCCTATGCCGGTGTTGCGGTTGGCACCATCAAGCGCCAGGCCACCGGCAAGGGCAATGCCGACAAGGCCGCAATGATCGCGGCCGTCCGAGCGCGCGGCTTCACCCCCGCCGACGACAACGAGGCGGATGCGATCGCGCTCCTGCTCTGGGCCATCGAGACGAATGGGGGGCTGCAATGAGGTGGCATCCCAAGGGCTACGGCGGACAGCGCCGGGATCCGGAGCAGGTGAAGCGCGACGGCTGGCACGAGCACGGAATTTTGGCCGTGGCGATCGACGACGCGCGGCTGACATGGCCGGAGCGTGAATTGGTCGAACAGCTGGGCACCAGGCTCTATGGGCCGCGCTCGTTGGCGAAGGAGGCGCGCCATGGCTGATCGCGACTGGACCGCCGACGACGTCGCGGATCATTTCGAGGAGGCGTTCCGCACGCTGCGCAAGCTGCCTCCCGTGAAGGTGCAGGGCTACTTCAGCGCCTGGCCTGCTGTACTGCGCACCGCTCGCGAAATCGCCGCCATGGAGCCCGAGCCCATGCGCGTCTGGCCCTCGGCCGCGGCGATCACGCGTCTCGAGCAGACCTTCGACTGGGTGCTCTGGATCGAGGAGGCGGAGCGCAAGCTGGTCTGGTCGCGCGCGGCCCGGGTGCCGTGGAAGCAGATCAGTGGCGAACTCGGCTGCGACCGCACGACGGCATGGCGGCGTTGGCAGCTGGCGCTGACCAAGATCGCCGCGCGGCTGAATGTCGATTGACACAACGGAAACTGGGCGGGTCTACAGGATCCGCCCAAGCCTCCGAAGAGGCTGAAATCTTCCCGTTTGTCCACCAACCGAAGCTCTTGCAAGCGCACAGGCCTCGTCCGCGGCCGATCGAGGATGCGCCGGAAGGAGCGGAGTCCGACCAGACGACTGTCCGGCAGCCGATCTGTCGCCCGCTGCAGGTCTGCTCACAAGCCGAGGCGGGCGAGGGTGCGGGGGCCGGCGATGCCGTCGGGGCTCAGGCCGTGCGCGCGCTGGAAGTGGCGCAGAGCTGTGTCGGTCCGCGGGCCGAAAAAGCCATCTGCCCGGACAGGCCAGCCGGCGGCGCGCAGCGCCTCCTGCACTGCTAGCACGTCGGCGCCGAGCTGGTGGGGGCGCTCCAGCCGGATGAGCCGGAAGGCGGCGAGACGCGGGGTGGGGCCCGCATCGCCGTCGATATCGGCGCGAACGTAGACGCGGCCCTCGATTGGCGGTTCGGAGGGCAGCGGCGCGGCGGCCGGCGGCCGGCCCGGAGAGGGCGCCGCTTGCCGCCCGGGTGGCCCGGGGGCCAGTGCGGGCGCGGGAGCACGGGCCTGCGGTTGCCGGACGACGTTGGTATCGAGAATCGCGGGGCTGTCGCGTTCTGAGCTGGCGAGAACGGGTTCGGACGGACAGAAGCGCTCGTCCACGGGGCGTTCCGTTCCGTAGACGACCGAATAGGTCACCGAACGTGCGCCGTCAAAGCTGCCCTCGATGCGGAAGGTGCGGTCCTCCAACGGCAGGTAATCCTGAAGTGCTACCGTGCGCGTCCCCTCGGGGGTGCGGGTGAGCACGTCGTACTCGTATGCGGCGATCTCGTAGCGGCCGTAGCCGAACATGCAATGGTTGCCCTCCACCTTGCCGGGATGGACGCCACCTTCATGCCGGGCGCGGCAGACGAGCAGCCGCCCGCCGTAGCGATCGTCGCGGGATACCCGTCCGGCCTGCACCGCGCTGCTCTCGCCTGCTTTCACCTTGGCCGCGTCGAATCTGCGCTCGAAAGTCGCGCGCGACTGCCAACGAAGAGCACCCGGCGGCGCAACCAGCACCTGGAAGGTGTTGGCGTAGTGTTCGCTGCCGCTGAAGGAATAGTTGCAGCGGCCCAAGACGACCTTGCCCGGGTGCCAGGTCCCGCCGTGCCGCGCGCGGCAGACCGGCAGGCTGCGGACAAGCCCCGCTGTGGTGGGTGAGGTCTCGCGGCCGGCGATCACCGCATTGCGGGGGACAAAGCCCCCGGAGGCGACCCATTGCATCACCGGGCGGTGCGTGATCCTGGCGTTGCCGCGCAGTTCCGCGTCGAAGCTGAATGGCTGGCCCTCGATCTTCTGCTCGTACATCTGCAGCTGGATGTCGAATTCGGTGCGAGGCGGGACGGGGGTGCTGTAGCCTTGGCCGAAGACCAGCTCCTCGCTGGTCTCGCTGGTGGTTCCGACCGAGGTGCTGACTTCGGTGCTGACTTCGGCGCCGACGGTGCCGAAGGGCCAGCCAGCCTCGATGCTGACGGAGGCGCCGACGGTGATGCTGGCGGATATCGTCATGGACCGGGTTTCGCGGAACCGGCCCTCGAGATAGCCGGAACTAGTCGGAGCGTTGCCATACTGGCAGTTGCGCGCCAGCGTCGATGTGAGGCCGCGGGGCACGATCGCAGGCTCCGCTGGGTCGCCTTCCCAGGTAAGCGGGCCGGGCACGACGGAGCCGGCGAAGGTGAGCGCAACGGTGCGGTGGCCGGCCGGGATTCGGGCGCGGAAATCCGCATTGGCATTCAGCGCGGCGAGGAGCCGATCCTGGGTGGTCTGGGCGTCTGTCCGGGCCGGGGCCGAGGCAACGGCCGCCGCCGCAACCAAACACAGAGCAAGGCTTCTTCGTGCAGCGTTTCGCGCCATCCTGCCGCTCTGCGTTGCTAGAATTGGATAATCAGGATAACAGAAACCATTGTTCCGGGATAGCCCTCGGCCGGCGCCAGGTGCGGCTGCGTCCCGCGGAACCCGAAGTCCGGACATTGCGGGCCGGATCCATGCTTGTGCTGGTCATGGCTTCCTTTCGTGGATTGGCGGGAAAAAAAACGCAAACCGGTTGAGTGGGGAAGGACATGATCAGAAGTGAGCTGGTAGCCAGGATCGCTGCCGAAAACCCGGGACTGGTCCGCGCCGAGGTCGAAAAGGTCGTCCACACCATCCTCAACACAATCGCTGAGCACCTTTCGGCAGGCGGGCGCGTTGAGCTTCGCGGCTTCGGCGCGTTCACTGTCCGTCATCGTGATGCGTGCCAGGGGCGCAATCCACGCACGGGCGAGGCTGTTCAGGTTGAGGGGAAGTCTGTGCCCTTCTTCAGGGCCGGGAAGGAACTGCGCGACCGCCTTAATCCCGAGTGACTCCAAAGTGTTGCAACACTTTTTTGTTCGACATCTGCAACAGATCTGTGCTACCTGAAAGGCATGATGGGGAGACTGCGTCGGAAGACGGCTTTCCCCGTTTCCGTTCAGGTGGATACCCCGGTGGCTTCCGGAGTCCAGCCAGAATCCAGACGGGGTCCAGTGGCGGGGAAATATCGGCCTGAACACGCGATTTCGCGATGGGCAAATGCCCACCGGTTGTCCGTGAAAACGCTCTCCAAAACCGTGTTG
>SLKB01000132.1 GCA_007134805.1 Paracoccaceae bacterium | reverse complement strand
TACGAGTATGATGGCCGGTTCGACCGTGCCCATCTCGATGTGCTCACCGGGCTCGACGTCGATATCCTTGTCTCGCATGGCTGCTTTGTGGATATCCTGCCCAGGGGCGTCAGCAAGGGCCCCTCCCTGCTGCGCCTGCTCGACCATCTGGAACTGCCGCGCGGGCGGGTTCTGGTCGCGGGCGATACGCTGAACGATCTTTCCATGTTCGAAACCGGGTTGCATGGTGCGGTCGTGGGCGGCGCGGAAGCCGAGCTGCTCGCCGCCACAGCCGCCTTGCCGCGCGCACTGCATTGTCGCCGCGTTGGCGCGGGCGGGATCCTCGAGGCGATCCGCGCCCATGCCCTGCACCCCCTGACCCCAGAGGTATTCACATGAAATCCGATCTTGTCATCGTTTATCACCGCCAGCCCTATGAAGAGGTCGAGACTGCGACCGGCGTGGAATACCGGGAACATTCCAGCCCTAACGGCATTGTGCCGACCATGAAGGGGTTTCTCGGCAAGGCCCAGCATGGTGCCTGGGTTGCATGGAAAGAGGCCGAGGACACATCGAACCCTGGCTTCGATCCAATCATCGAGATTTCGGACAGTTTCGGCACATACAGTGTCAGCCGCTTGCCGCTGACCCGCGAACAGGTTCGCAGCTTCTACCATGTGACCTCGAAAGAGGCGTTCTGGCCAATCCTCCACGGCTTCAAAGAGCGCTACAACTACGACCCCGTGGATTGGCCCACCTTCCGCGCGGTCAACTGGGCCTTTGCCGAGGCTGCGGCCGAACAGGCGACCGATGACGCCGTGATCTGGGTGCATGACTACAATCTGTGGCTCGTGCCTGGATATCTGCGCCAGCTGAAGCCCGATGCGACCATCTGTTTCTTCCACCACACCCCATTTCCCGGCCCCGACATGTTCAATGTGCTGCCCTGGCGTCGTGAGATCGTGGACAGCCTGCTCGCCTGCGACTCGGTCGGCTTTCATGTGCCGCGCTATGCGCAGAATTTTGCGGCCGTCGCCCGCAGTCTGACCGGGGCACGGCTGGTCGAGGAACAGGATACCCCACCGGAATTGTCGGCAACCGGAGTGGCGCTCAATGACCGGGTGATGCCGCTGACCCTCGATCACAAGGGCAGCGCGGTCAGCATCCACACAAGCCCGGTTGGGGTGAATTTCGACCATATCGAAGCGCTCTCGCAGACACCCGAGGTGCGCGCGCATCTCGCCGCGATCCGCGAGGATCTGGGCGATTGCAGGCTGGTTCTGTCTGTATCGCGCACGGATTACACCAAGGGCAATATCGAGCAACTCGAAGCGTTCGAGCGGCTGCTGCAGCGCCGGCGCGACCTGCACGGCAAGGTGCGCCTGATGCTTGTATCCGTGGGCGCGAACCGCAACATGACCGCCTATGCCGAGGTGCAGGAAAGGATCGAGTCGCTGACAGGGCGGATCAACGGGGCCTATGGGAGCCTCGAGTGGCAGCCTGTGGCGCTGATCAGTCAGGCGATCCCGCTGACCCAGCTCGTGGCCTATTATGCCGCCGCGGATATCGCATCGATCACACCGCTGGCCGACGGGCTGAACCTGGTTGCCTCCGAATTCTGCGCCGCTCAGGACCTTTCGAAACCCGGCGTGCTCGTGTTGTCGGAATTCGCCGGATGCGCGGTGCTTCTCGAAGGGGCGATCCCGGTCAATCCCTTCTCGAATGCGTCCATGGATGCAGCACTCGACCAGGCCCTCGACATGAGCCGGCCTGAGGCCGCATCGCGGATGACGGCCTTGCGGCGATCGGCAAAGACCTGGGACATCGCTGCCTGGACGAAAGCCGAGGTGGCGCATTTCGCGAGCCTGCGCGCGGCGAAAGCGGCACTGGCCGATCCGCGAAATGCGGCCTGAGCGCGGCGGAGGGATCACGTGTCAGTGCAACACGACCAGCCGCGCCTCGCCGCGGCTCACAACCCTTTTGCGCGGTAGCTGGCTGCAACACGTTCGATAGCGACGATGAAGGCGGCGGTGCGCAGGTCTGTCACATCATCACGGCGGTGCCATTCTTCCGAGATGTTCTGATAGGCCGTGCGCATCGTATCATCGAGCCCCGAGCGGACGAGCTGCAACTCATCCGCGCCCTGCAGATAGCGGCGCTTGAAATCGGGCTGCAATTGCCAGCCGAGTTTCTCGTCCGAAGACAGCCGCTCAAGCTCGCTGACAAGCAATAGTGCATGGGCTTCCTCATTCCGCCGCTGCATCCGTCCGAAGCGGATATGGCTGAGATTCTTCACCCATTCGAAATAGGAAACCGTCACCCCGCCCGCATTGGCATAGAGGTCCGGGATGATGACCACGCCTTTCTCGCGCAGGATTTCATCGGCGCTTGCCGTGATCGGGCCATTGGCGGCCTCGATGATCAACGGGGCCTTGATCCGGTCGGCATTGTTGATGTTGATCACGCCCTCGAGCGCGGCCGGGACGAGGATGTCGCACTCCGCTTCGAGCACGCTGCGGCCATTCTCGATATACTCTGCTTCTGGGTAGCCCTTGACGCCGCCAGTCTGCACAATCCAGGCGCGTACCGCATCGGGGTCGAGCCCGGCCGGGTTCACCAACGCCCCGTCGCGCTCGATGATCGCGGTGATCAGCGTGTCATCCTCTTCGCGCAGGAATTTTGCTGCGTGATAGCCCACATTCCCAAGCCCCTGCACGATGATCCGCTTGCCCGCGAGCGACCCGGACAGATGCGCCAGCGCGACATCCTCGGGGTGGCGGAAGAATTCGCGCAACGCATATTGCACGCCGCGGCCGGTTGCCTCGACCCGCCCCTTGATGCCGCCTGAATTGAGCGGCTTGCCGGTCACACAGGCGCGGGCGTTGATGTCGGTCGTGTTCATGCGCGCATACTGATCCGCGATCCATGCCATCTCGCGCTCCCCGGTGCCCATATCGGGTGCGGGAACATTCTGCGCCGGGTGGATCAGGTCGCGCTTGGCCAGCTCATAGGCGAAGCGGCGCGTGATCTGTTCGAGTTCGTGCTCTTCATATTGCCGCGGGTCTATGCAGAGCCCGCCTTTGGATCCCCCGAACGGGGTCTCTACCAGCGCGCACTTGTACGTCATCAGTGCCGCGAGTGCTTCGACCTCGTTCTGGTTCACTTCGGGCGCATAGCGGATCCCGCCCTTTACCGGCTCCATATGCTCCGAGTGGACCGAGCGATAGCCCACGAATGTCTCGATCTTGCCGCGCAGCCGGACACCGAAACGCACGGTGTAGGTGGCATTGCAAACCTGGATCTTCTCGGCCAGCCCCGGCGAGAGATCCAGATGCGACACTGCCCGCCGAAACATGAGATCGACGTTTTCGCGAAAGCCCGGTTCCTTGGTGTCAAGCATATCGTCTCTCCCCAGTTTGTTGGCTCGCATCAGGTGCGCATTCAATTTAGGCATCAAGTGTAACAGCTTGAGCGTGTTTTGAAATCCCGTTTCGACGCGCCTTGCGTGTTGAACCGGCTGTCTGATGACGGATCCGGTCAGGATTTGGCGCGATTCTGCCGTAATCCTTGGCGCGACCGCCTCAAATTGGCCCCTCGCGCCGTGTAATTGCTGCAGGTTGCGAGAATTTTTTTCGAGTCTCGGTTTTCGATTGCGGTGCGAGGTCTTTTGAGCATGCCACGGATTAAGCGCATGTTGCCCGCGCCTCTTAGCGTCTGCATCCATCTGCGTGACAACCTCTGGAGGGACGAACGCGGCGGGATTCTGATCCTGTTCGTGGTCATCCTGATGGTC
>SLKB01000221.1 GCA_007134805.1 Paracoccaceae bacterium | reverse complement strand
TCGCTGCGCAGCATCGCCTGCGCCTCGGGCGCGTCCCATTTCGCATAGCGGGCTGCGCGCGCGGCCTCGAGCTTGCCATCCTCGAGCATCCTGGCGGCGGCCTTGAAGCCGCGCGCGCAGATATCCATGGCCCCCGCATGGGCAAGGATCAGATCCTCGGGGTCGAGCGACTGGCGGCGGAGTTTCGCGTCGAAATTGGTGCCGCCCGTGACGAAGCCGCCAGCGCGCAGGATCTCGTAATATGCGAGCGCCACCTCGGGGGTATTGTTGGGGAACTGGTCAGTGTCCCAGCCTGACTGGTAGTCGTTGCGGTTCATGTCGATCGAGCCGAACACGCCAAGCGCTGCCGCCAGCGCGATCTCATGCTCGAAACTGTGGCCTGCAAGGATCGCGTGGCCCTGCTCGATATTGAGCTTGACCTCCTTCTCCAGCCCGAAGCGCTGCAGGAAGCCGAAGACGGTCGCCACATCGTAATCATACTGGTGCTTGGTGGGTTCCTGCGGCTTGGGCTCGATCAGGATCGCGCCCTTGAAGCCGAGCTTGTGCTTGTACTCGACCACCATCGACAGGAAGCGGCCCATCGCATCGGCCTCGCGCGCGAGATCGGTGTTCAGCAGCGTCTCATAGCCTTCGCGCCCGCCCCAGAGGACATAGTTCTCGCCCCCGAGCCGGTGGGTCGCGTCCATGCAGGTCTTCACGGTTGCCGCGGCGAAGGCGAAGACATCGGGATCGGGGTTGCTGGCCGCCCCCGCCATGTAGCGGCGATGGCTGAAGAGGTTGGCTGTCCCCCACAGGAGCCTCGGGCCGCCGGCGTCCATCTTCGCGGCCAGATAGTCGGTCATCTCTTCGAGATTGCGGGTGTTTTCGGCAAAATCCTGCCCCTCGGGGCGGATATCGACATCGTGGAAACAGAAGAAGGGCGCACCCAGGATGCGGAACATGTCGAACGCGGCATCGGCCTTGTGCTTCGCGTCGGCCATCGTGTCGCCAAACCAGGGCCGCAGGAAGGTCTGCCCGCCGAACGGGTCAGTGCCGGGCCAGGCGAAATTGTGCCAGTAGCAGATGGCGAAGCGCAGATTGTCCTCCATCCGCCGGCCGAGCACGATCTCATCGGGGTTGTAGTGGCGGAAGGCGAAATCGGTGTCGCTGTCGGGGCCGGCATGGCCGAGGATGGGGATGCCTGCGAAATAGTCGGTCATGTCAGATCCTTGATGGCAGTGCGCGCGGCGATGTAGCGCTGGTAGCCCGCGTCAAAGGCCGCGCGCAGGGCGGGGTCAGGGTCGAAGCTGCGGGCAATGGGCGGGGGTGGCATGGCCGCGACGCCCGCGCCGGTGGCCGCCATCAGCCCGAGGCGCGCCGCGCCGAGCGCCGCGCCCAGCCCGTCCCCGGCCGGCGCCTGCACCTGCAGCCCCAGCGCCGTGGCGAGTGCCTTGAGCCAGTAATCCGATTGCGCGCCGCCGCCCGCGGCAAGCAGGCTGTCAAGCCGCGTGCCGGTCGCGCCGAGCGCCTGCTGGCAATCCTTCAGCGCGAAGACCACGCCTTCAAGCACCGCGCGCGTCGCCGCCATGCGGTCGGTCGCATGGTCGAGCCCGATGAAGGCGCCGCGGATGGAAGCGTCGTTGAGCGGTGTGCGCTCGCCGCCGAGATAGGGCAGGAAGAGCGTGCGACCGGGGGGCTGCAGGGGACCAAGCGCGCGGGTCAGATCGGCCGGGGAGGTGCCGGCGATCTGCGCGAACCAGTTGAGCGCGTCGGTCGCCGCGAGGATCACGCCCATCTGGTGCCAGGTGCCGGGCAGCGCGTGGCAGAATGTGTGCACGGCAGTCTCGGGGGCGGGGGCGTAGCCCTCGGTCGCGGCGAAGAGCACGCCCGAGGTGCCAAGGCTCACGAAGCCCTGCCCTGCCTGCGCGACGCCGAGCCCGATCGCGGTTGCGGCATTGTCTCCCGCCCCGCCCGCGACCGGGATGCCAGGGGCAAGGCCGAATTCCTGCGCAAGCCCTGCGCGCAGCCCGCCCGATGGGCTTGAGCCCTCGACCAGCTCGGGCATCTGATCGCGCCGCATGCCGGAGGCTGTCAGCAGCGCGTCCGACCAGTCGCGCGCGCCCACATCGAGCCAGCTTGTCCCGGCCGCGTCCGACATCTCGGCAACATGCGCGCCCGTGAGCCACAGCCGCAGATAATCCTTGGGCAACAGCACCTTGGCCACGCGCGCGAAAAGCACGGGCTCATGCTGGGCCATCCAGACGAGCTTGGGCGCGGTGAAGCCGGGAAAGACGATATTGCCCGAAATCTCGCGGAAGTGCGGGTCGGCATCGAGTTCTGCTGCCGCATCGCGCGCGCGGGTGTCGTTCCACAGGATGCAGGGGCGCAGCACCTGATCGGCCGAATCGAGCGCGGTCGCCCCGTGCATCTGGCCCGACAGCCCGATGCCCGCGATCGCGCCCATGTCGATCTGCGCGGCCAGCGCGCGCAGGACAGTCTCGGCCGCGCGGATCCAGTCGGCGGGGTCCTGTTCGGACCAGCCGGGATGCGGGCGCGCGACGCTCAAGGGCGCGCTGGCCTCGGCCACGGCCGCGCCGTCCGCGTCGATCACCAGGCCCTTGAGGCCGGACGTGCCCAGATCGAGGCCCAGATACATCACGCCGCCTTGTCGGGCTTCTTGCCCATGATGATCATCGACAGGATGTCATCCTCGGTCACATCCTCGACCCGCTCGGTGCCGATGAGCTGGCCGTTCTTCATCACCGAGACGCGGTCGCACAGCGCCATCATCTCGCGCGTGTCATGGCTGATGAGGAAGATGCCGAGGCCCTGCGCCTTCAGCTCCATGATCAGATCGGCGACCATCTTGGTCTCATGCACGCCGAGTGCGGCGGTGGGCTCGTCCATGATCAGGATGCGGGCGTTGAAATAGACCGCGCGCGCGATCGCGACCGACTGGCGCTGCCCGCCCGAGAGCGCGCTGACCGGATCGACGATCTTCTTGAAGTTGGGGTTGAGGCGCGCCATGATCTTGCGGGTCTCGGCCTCCATCCGGCTGTCATCGAGAAAGCCGAACATGGTGCGCAATTCCCGCCCCAGGAACAGGTTGGCGGGCGCAGGCAGGTTGTCGGCGAGCGCGAGCGTCTGGTGGATCGTCTCGATATTCTGCGCGCGCGCGTCGCGGGGCGAGTTGATCGTGACGGGCTTGCCGTCGATCAGGATCTCGCCCTCATCGGCGCGGTAGGCGCCCGAGAGGATCTTGATCAGCGTCGATTTGCCCGCCCCGTTATGGCCCAGAAGCCCCACGACCTCGCCCGGGTAAAGGTCGATCGAGACGTCATCGACCGCCTGCACACCGCCGAAGGCGATCGAGATATTGCGCATTTCCACAAGTGGCGTCATGGCGCTATCCTTTCCCGGTGCGGCGGCGATAGATGATGTCGATCAGCACGGCGAGCACCAGCACCGAGCCCACGACGATATTCTGCAAGGGCGCATCGACCCCGACCATCGCCATGCCCGATTGCAGCGACTGCATGATCAGCGCGCCGAGGATCGCGCCGTAGATCGTGCCCAACCCGCCCGCAAGCGCCGTGCCCCCGATCACCGCCGCCGCGATCACGCGCAGCTCATCGAGCGTGCCGATATCGTTGGAATGATTGGTCAGCCGCGCGGAGGCCACCACGGCCGAGATCGCGCAGAGCGCGCCCATGATCGCGAAGACCTTGACGGTCAGCAGGCGCGTGTTGATGCCCGACAGCTCGGCCGCCTGCGGGTTGCCGCCGGTGGCGAAGATATAGCGCCCCAGCCGGGTCTTGCGCGCGACCACCGTCATGACGATGGCCACGATGATCAGCAACAGCACCGAGACCGGCAGGCCATAGGCGGCGCTGTAGCCCTCGGGCATGACCTCGCCGCGGGCTTCGAAACTGCGGCGCAGGCGCGCCTCGGGGATCTGGTAGGAGTTGAGGACCGCGATGAAGCCGAGGATCGCGCCCCCGATGATCGCGCCCAGCGCGGCCTCGGCCCAGAGCGGCTTGACCGGGAAATCATGGCGCAGCTTGTCGCGCCGCTTGGCCCAGAGCGCGGCGAGCGCGGCCAGTGTGGCGAGAATACCGATCACCCAGGACCAGAACTCGCCCAGGGTGCCGTTGATGCCGCCGAAGATCTGGAAGGTGCTGTCGAGCGGGCCAATGGTCTGGCCATTGGTCAGATACCAGGCGGTGTTGCGCCACACCAGCAGGCCCCCCAGCGTGACGATGAAGGCCGGGATCAGCAGGTAGCCCGCCAGATAGCCCTGAAACGCCCCGATCGCCGCGCCCGTCACGATGCCCGCGCCGATGGCGAGCCAGGGGATCATCGGGTGGCCAATTGGCAGGCCCAGATATTGCGGCAGCCAGGCGGTCTGCATCATTGCCATCACGGCCGAGCAGGTGGCGAGCAATGCGCCCACCGACAGGTCGATATGGCGCGTGACGATCACAAAGACCATGCCGGTGGCCATGATTGCCACGCTGACAGTCTGGATTGTCAGGTTGAAGATGTTGCGCGGGGTCAGGAAGCGGCCATCGGTCATCAGGTTGAACACGACCGCCACTAGGATGAAGGCCCCGATCATGCCCAGAAGCCGCGTGTCAAGCTCCAGCGTGTCCATCAGTTTCGGGCGCGGCGGGGCCTTTTGCGGACGCGGCGGGGCCACGGGGGTGGAGCTGTCGTGATGCGTCATCGGCCGGGATCCTTGCATGTCAAGGGGCGCCGCGCGATGGCGGCGGAGTTCCGGGGGGCGGCGCAAGGCCGCGCCCCCCGTTGTCGGTCAGATCAGATCAGTCGCAGGGCGACGGGCCGCCGCTTACACCCTGGCAGAGCGCCTCCTGGGTGATCCAGCCCGCATCGACGACGAGATCGAGATTGTCGCGCGTGATCGGCACTGGCTCGAGGAAGCGCGACACCATCTCGGTGCCGGCGGGCGAGGTCCACATCTCGGCGCCCTCGATATCCTGCATCGCGGTTCCGCCCGCGAGTTCCACGGCAATCTCTGCGGCGGCGCGGCCCAGATCGCGCGCGTCCTTCCAGACTGACACTGTCTGCGTGCCCAGCGCGATGCGGTTGAGGGCTGCATGATCGCCGTCCTGGCCCGAGACCGGGATGCCGTCCATGCCCTGCGCGGTCAGCGCGGCCACGACACCGCCCGCGGTACCGTCATTCGAGGCCACGACCGCATCGACCATGTTGTCCTGCGCGGTCAGGATCTGTTCCATGTTGCGCTGGGCGTTCGCGGGCAGCCAGCCATCGGTATAGGCCTCGCCCACGATGGTGATATCGCCCGCGTCAATCGCATCCTGCAGGACTTCCTGCTGGCCTCCGCGCAGGAAATCGGCGTTGGGATCGGTGGGCGAGCCCTTGATCATCACGTAATTGCCGCTGGGCATCTGTTCGAGCACGGCACGCGCCTGCATGCGCCCGACCTCGACATTGTCGAAGGTGAGGTAGAAGGCGCGATCATCCTCGATCAGGCGGTCATAGGCGATGACCGGAATGCCCTCATCAGCGGCGGCTTCCACGGCCGGGCCGATCGCGGCGGCATCCTGCGCCAGCACGATCAGCGCGTCGACGCCCTGCGCGATGAGGCTCTCGATATCGGACAATTGCTTGGACGCGGAGGATTGCGCATCAGCCGAGACATAGGCCGCCCCGGCCTCGTCCAGCGCAGCGCGGATCGCGGCCTCGTCGGTCTGCCAGCGCTCTTCCTGGAAATTCGACCAGCTGACCCCCACAGTCAGTGATTGCGCCAGGGCCGTGGTGCTGAAGCCCAGGCTCGCGGCGATTGCCGCGGCGAAAAGTCTTGTCATGTGTTCCTCCCTGAACGATGCGGGCGGATGTCTCCTGCATCCCCTCGCGACTCAAATGATGTCAGATATTTTTTGGCTGTCAAATTAAATTTGGGGCCAAACCACAGATTTCATCCAGATTACCCGGGCGCATCGGGATTTCCCTTGCCTGACCCGCAAGTTTCAGCGTTATTATTTCAGGGCATGAAGTTATTCGCGAGCATTGCATGAGTTTCCCGGAAGAGTCTTTCACTGGCGCGCCAGAGGCGGCGCCGCCGGGCTGCGGGCCGCTTCTGAGCCATCTCGCGCCCGCCCCGCGCCCGCTGCGCCAGCTTCTGTTCGATTTCGCGCGCGCGCAGGGCGCGACCACGCGCGCCGATATGGTGCGCGCGCTGGGGGTGAGTGCGGCCTCGGTCAGCGCGGCCACTGCCGATCTGATCGCGGACGGGTTCCTGCGCGAGATGCCGCTCGCCCCGAGCCCCGAGCCCGACATGCCCCGCAGCGGGCGCGGGCGCCCGCCGGTCGCGCTGCAGGTCGCGGCTGAGGCGCATCATGTCATCGGCATGAAGCTTGGCGATCTGCGCCACACTGCCGTGCTGAGCGATTTCGCCGGCCGCCGCATCGCGCATGCCCATCTGCCGACGCGGCCGCACCGCAAGAGCGCAAGCGCCCTCATCGCCGAGGCGCGCGCGCTCATCGAGACGCTGCTGGCGGGCGCGGGGATGGCCCGGCAGGATATCGGCAGCATCGGCATCGGCATGGCGGGCATGGTCGATTTCGACACGGGCGATGTGCCCTGGTCGCCAATGCTCGACGCGCCCGCCACGGCACTGCGCGCCCGGTTCGAGGCGGCCTTCGGCAGCCCCACCTTTCTGGACAATGACGCCAATCTGCTGACACTGGCCGAGCTGTGGTTCGGGGGCGGGCGCAGCAAGTCCGATTTCGCCGTGGTCACGATCGAGCATGGCGTGGGCATGGGGCTTGTGCTGTTCAACCAGCTCTATCGCGGCGGGCGCGGGGTCGGGCTGGAGCTGGGCCACACCAAGGTGCAGCTTGACGGGGCGCTGTGCCGCTGCGGCAAGCGCGGCTGCCTGGAAGCCTATGTCGCCGATTACGCGCTCGCGCGCGAGGCGGCGACCGCGCTCGACCAGCACGCGAGCCTGCCCGACAGCCCGCTCTCGCTGCTTGAGGGGCTTTTCACCGAAGCCCGCGCGGGCAATGAGGCCGCGCTCTCGATCTTCCGCCGCGCCGGGCGCTATCTGGCGCTTGGGCTGTCGAATGTCGCGCAGATGTTCGACCCGGAGGTGATCATCCTCTCGGGCGGGCGGATGCAGTATGACTATCTTTACGCGCGCGAGGTCATGGCCGAGATGCAGGCCATGACGCTGACGGGTGCACGCCCCCCGGCCCGGGTCGAGATTCATGCCTGGGGGGATCTGGTCTGGGCGCAGGGCGCGGTCGCGATGGCGCTGGGCGCGCTTACCGAGCGGCTGCTCGGGGGGGGCGCCGCGCGCGGGAGTGCCGCATGAGGGGGCTTGCGGCGCTTGTCCTGCTGGCTGCTTCGGCGGTCGCCGAGGTGCCGCGCTTTGACGACATGTCCGTGCGCATCCCCGCGCATGTCTATGAGGGCGGGTGGGAATTCTTCGTGGGCGGCGGGGTCGCGGCGCTTGATTGCAGCGCGAATGGCCTGCCCGATCTGGTGCTGGCGGGCGGTGCGGGACCCACACTTCTGCTGCGCAACCAGGGCGGGTTTGCCTTCGTGCCCGAGCTGCTCGATCTGACGGATGTCACCGGGCTCTACCCGCTCGACATCGACGGTGACGGGGTGCTCGATCTCTTCGTGCTGCGCGTGGGGCCGAATGTGGTGCTGCGCGGCCTGGGCGCGTGCCGCTTTGAGGACGCGACCGCGGCGCTGGGGATCGATCCCGGCGATGCCTGGTCCACCGCCTTCACGGCCTGGTGGGACGAGGGCGCCGACCGGCCCACGCTGTTCGTCGGCAATTATGTCGATCGCGACGATCCGGACGGGCCGTTCTTCGCCTGCGACGACAACCAGATCCTGACGCCCGAGAAAGGGGCGGGCTGGCGCGCGCGCCGCCTCTCGCCCGGTTTCTGCCCGCTCTCGGCGCTTGCCGCGCGGGATGCGCGCGACCGGATGAGCTTGCGGCTGTCGAACGACCGGCACTATTATGTGCGCGGCGGGCATGAGCAGATGTGGGACATTGCCGATGCGCGCTTCCTCGGCCCCGAGGATGGCTGGCCCGAGCTGATGCTCTGGGGCATGGGCATCGCGCGCCACGACATCACCGGAAACGGGCTTGGCGATGTCTACCTCACCTCGATGGCCGATCAGATCCTGCAACTTGCGCAAGAGGATGGCAGCTATCGCACGGCCCCGTTCGAGATGGGCCACACCGCGCATCGGCCCTTCACGGACGATGATGGCCGCCCCTCGACCGGGTGGCACGCGCAATGGGGCGATGTGACCAATAACGGGCGCGCGGATCTGTTCGTGGCCAAGGGCAATGTCGACCAGATGCCGGACCTTGCGATGGTCGACCCGAACAATCTGCTGATGCAGGGGCCGGACGGGCGCTTCACGGAGGTCGCGCATCTGGCCGGGCTCGCCGATGGCGCGCGGGCGCGCGGTGCGGCGCTGATCGATCTCGATGGCGACGGGCGGCTCGATCTCGTGGTGGTCAATCGCCGCGCGCCCGCGCGCCTCTATCGCAATGCGACCGAAGACATGGGCAACTGGCTCGCGGTTGCATTGCGCCAGCCCGGTGCGAATGCCTTTGCCATGGGGGCGCGGGTTGCCATCAAAGGCACGCGCCAGTGGCAGGATGTCACGGTCGGCGGCGGCCATGCCGGCGGACAGGCAGGCCCGCTGCATTTCGGGCTGGGACGCGCGCGCGCGGCACAGCTGGAGGTGACCTGGCCCGACGGGCTGCAAACTTCGCATGACATCGCGACTGTCAACGCAGCCATGACGATCACGCGGCCAGAGTAGCTGGCTGCGCGAGAAAGCAATTCGGGCAGTGCCCGTCGGGCAAACTGTTCCCTTCCCGCCGTCAGGTCGCTGCGCAGAGGGCCGCGCCCGAGCCTGGGGGCGCTTTGGCACGCTGGAGCGGCAGTGCTTTATGCCGGCCAGGCCCCTGCAGCCGCCCAGCAAGTTGCTAGCGTTGCAATGCGCCCTCCCGGTGGAAGGGTCGGGCGCGGCCCGGGCTCGTCGCCCGGGCCAGGGCTTGTGGGGCAAGCGCGGCGAGGGAACAGTTTTCCGATTTCCGGCTTGAAAACGCGCAGGTGCGGGACTTTTCGAGCCACCCGTCAGGGGCGTGGGACCGGCAGCCTGCTCGGCACGGCGTCGGGCACGCCGAGGCGACCGGCCAGCGCCTCCGGGTCGGAGAGGGTGTTGAGAAAGGCTACGAGATCGGCAATGTCATCTGCGCGCAGGGGGATCGGCGGGGTGCGGACCGCGCGCGCGATCGCCGCGCGCTCGGCCGGATCGTCGAGGATCTGCCAGTCGTCGAAGGGCAGATCGGGCAGGATCACTTGCGCGCGGTCATAGCGGTCAAGGGCGGCGACCGGGTCGGCATGGTCGCGGATGAAGGCGTCGAGCGTCGCATGCGCGCCCGCGTGACCGTAAGGTGCCGTTTGCGCCACATTGCGCAGCGACGGCGTCCGGAAGGCATAGGCATCCTCTGCCCGGCCCGTCACGCGCATCCGCCCCAGATCACGGCGATGCGATTCGAACCGCGCGGCCTTGCCGGGCCCAAGCTGCGGCACGCCGCGGGCATGAAAGGCGTGATCGGTCTGGAAGGGCCCGGCATGGCAGCCTGCGCACCCCGCCCGGCCATAGAACAGATCGAGCCCGCGCAGCGCGTCGGGGGGCACTGCGCCCGTGCCGCGCAGGAAGGCGTCGAACGGGCTGGTATCCGAGCGGAATTCGACCGCGATGAAGGCCGCGATCGCGTCCGAGACATGGGTGAAGCCGATCTCGTCGGCCTCGGTGATTTCGGGCATCACGCTGGTGAATTGCGCGGCATATTCCGGGATCGCGCGCACCCGCCCGGCGATCAGATCCCAGGCTCCGCCCGGGCCTGTCAGCCGCCCCTGCCGGACCGCCTGCGCGATCTCGTTTTCGCTGTAATGCCCGGCCATCTCGTCGGGGCTGAGCACAGGAAACATCGTCTGCGCCGAGAGCACCGAGGCAAAGCCCGTCACCATGTCCTCTTCAAGCGGTGTGCGCAGGCCGCTGGGGCGGGTCGGGTCCGCTTCGATCCGGCCGTCATGGAAGAGCCGCGTGAATTCCTGCGCGCCGAGGTTCCACAGCGCGGGCGAATTGCGCGCCACGCGCTGCTCGGGCGGGTTCGCGGGATCGGCCACGCGTGCAGGCCCGAGCCCGATGCCTCCGTCGCCAAGGCCCAGCGACAGCCCGTCCGATGTGCCGAAGGCAGGGTGATGGCAGGTCGCGCAGGCCACTTCGCGATTGCCCGAGAGGATCGGATCGTAGAACAGCTGCCAGCCGAGCCGGACGAGCCCTTCCGGGTGCGCGGCATACGCGCGCTCGGTGAGCGACGCGGGAAGCGCATCGCGCGGCGTCGCCTGCGCGGGCGGCGCATGCCCCGCGAGGAGGCCGAGCAGGATGGCAAATGCGGCGCGCATGCTCCCCCGTTTACAAGCGCTGGCTGCGGTGGCCTGATCATGCCGCAGCAGACGCCATCTGCGCAAGCGCCCCGGCGCGGGAATGCAGATGTGATCGCGCAGGGCTTGACCGATGCGGCGCGCGCAGCAATGGCTTGGCGAGCAGTCACAAGAGGACATGAGCGATGCGGCAGATTTTGGCGGGCATGATGGTGGCCGGCATTATGCTGGGCCTTTCGGCGCAGGCGGCGCAGGCCGATGCGGCACAATGCGACACGCGGATCGAGGGCGAGGAGGTCACGATCTTCTTCTCGCCCGAGGAAGTGGGCCCCCGGTCCTGGCGCGAACGCTATCTCTCGCGCGACCGCTCCTGCCCGGCGGCCGTGGTGATCACCTATCTCACGCCCGATCTGACGGCCGAACAGCGCGAGGTCTTCTGCGCGAATTACGACTCGGCGACGCGCAGCCATTCGATGCCGGCGCAGGGTCCGCGCGATGCTTCTGGCCGCTGCCTCGAGCCGTCGAAGACCTGCACCATGGTCAACACCACGCGGCGCGAGGCGATGGAGCTGATGGGGCTTGGCGAAGAGGTCGAGGAGGGGCAGCGCAGCCGGCTCTCGCAGGCAGTCTCGGCCGTCACGCATAGTTCCGGGGCGATGATCCTGTCGGGTAATGCCGGCACGCTGACCGGGCTCGTGGGCTCTGCCGGCAGCGCGCTGGGCACAGCACTTGCCGCGCCCGGCGTGCTGGCCGGCGCGGCGGCGAGCCTCGTGGTGATCGGGGGGGCGGTCTATCTGTGCAGCGACGCTGACGCGCGCGACTGACAATCGCTTGGGCGGGCGCTCAGGTCTTTGATTTGGTGGTGTCCTGCCAGTGATCCAACAGGGCGGCGGCGGCGTTTTGCAGATGCCCGAGCAAGGCCTGCTGCGCGGCGTCGGCGTCGCGTCCTTCAAGCGCGGCGACGATCTGCGTATGCTCCAGATAGGAGCGTGTGATGCGCGCCGCGTCGTGCAACTGCCGGCGGCGGAACGGGGCGAGCTTGAGGCGCAAGGTCTCGACGATCTGCTGCAACTCTTCGTTCCGGGATCCAAGATAGATGATCTGGTGAAACTCGGTATTCGCCTGTTCATAGAGGTCATGCGCGCCATCGGCCGCGAAGCTGCCCATCTGCGCGTGCAGGTCCTGCAGCTCCGCGATGGCGCGCGCGCTCATGCGCTGGGCGGCGAACTTGCCGCACAGGGCCTCGAGCGCGCCCATGATCTCGAACAGGTCGATGATCTTCTTGCGGCCGATCTCATTGACGATGGTGCCGCGATACGGCTCGCGCGTGACGAGCGAGCGCGACAAGAGGATCTGCAGCGCCTCGCGGACCGGCGTCCGCGAGACCCCATAGCGCGCGGCCAGCTGCGTCTCATCAAGCCGTGTGCCGGCGTCAATGTCGCCGGCAATGATTGCTTCCTCGAGTTTGAGGGCAATCTGCCGCCCGAGAACATCGCGCTTCTTCCCGATCAACTCGCATCTCACTCAATCTGGATACCGGAATGCAAGATGACGCGCTCGTGCCGCCTTTGGCAAGCGCTTATGCCGCAATCGCGGGACAATCGAGGCAAGTTTTGCGAATCCTTCGCGTTAAGGTTAAGGCTTTGAAAGCAAAAAACAACTTATTAGCGAAGCGCGCAGGACGCATTCGCCCCCTCATGCCGCGAGGACCGCAGAGACGCAACGGCGCCAGCGGGCGTAGCGGGCGTCGCGGGTGGCGGGGTCGAGCTGGGCCGTGAACTGGCGCTCGACAGCCCAGAGCTTGGCGAATTCCTGCTGACCGGGCCAGACGCCCGCGCGCTGGCCGGCGAGCCAGGCAGCCCCCAGCGCGGTCGTCTCCAGCACCTCGGGGCGGTCGACCGGCGCGCCGATGATATCGGACAGGAACTGCATCGCGTAGTCATTCGCGGCCATCCCCCCATCGACGCGAAGCGAGGGCTGGGTACCCTCGCGCGCCCAGTCAGCCTGCATCGCTTCCAGCAGGTCGCGGGTCTGGTAGCCGACGCTTTCTAGCGCCGCGCGGGCAAATTCGGCCGGGCCGGAATTGCGCGTGAGCCCGAAGACCGCGCCACGCGCCTCGGGCGCCCAGTAGGGCGCGCCCAGACCCACGAAGGCGGGCACGAGGACGAGGTCCTGGGCCGGGTCGGCCTGTTCGGCCAGACCTTGCGTTTCAGGGGCCGCGCGGATCACCTTGAGCCCGTCGCGCAGCCATTGCACCACGGCACCGGCGATGAAGATCGACCCTTCGAGCGCATAGGTGGGTGTGCCGTCGATCTGATAGGCGATGGTGGTCAGCAGCTTGTTGGTGGACGCAACAGGCGTCTCGCCCGTGTTCAGAACGGCAAAGCAGCCAGTGCCATAGGTGGATTTCAGCATGCCGGGGCGGAAACAGGCCTGCCCGATGGTTGCGGCCTGCTGGTCGCCCGCGACGCCCATGATCGGGATCTCGCGCCCGAAGAGATCGGGGCGCGTGACGCCGAAATCGGCCGCGCAATCGTGCACTTCGGGCAGCATCTCGGGCGGGATGTCGAAGAGCGTGCAGATGCTCGTGCTCCAGCGGTGCTTGTGGATGTCGTAGAGCATGGTGCGCGCGGCATTGGTCGCATCGGTCACATGCAGCTTGCCGCCCGTCAGGTTCCAGATCAGCCAGCTGTCGACCGTCCCGAAGGCCAGCTCGCCCCGCCGCGCGCGGTCGCGCGCGCCCTCGACCGTGTCGAGGATGTATTTCAGTTTGGTGGCCGAGAAATACGGATCCGCCAGCAGCCCGGTACGCGCGGTGATCATCGGCTCATGGCCGTCGGCGCGCAGTTGCGCGCAGAAATCGGCCGTGCGCCGGTCCTGCCAGACGATCGCGCGATGGATCGGCTTGCCGGTCTCGCGGTCCCATACGAGCGTCGTCTCGCGCTGGTTGGTGATGCCGATGGCGGCAATGTCGGCCGCGTGCAGCCCGGCCTTCTCGATCGCCGCGCGCGCTGTCGCCGCCGTGGTGGACCACAGATCCGAGGCTTCATGCTCGACCCAGCCCGAGCCCGGGTAATGCTGCGCAAACTCCTCCTGCGCGACCGCGACGATCCGCATGTCGGGGCCGAAGACGATCCCCCGGCTTGAGGTCGTGCCCTGATCAAGTGCCAGAATATGTCCCATGCTGTCCCTCCCTTCGTGTCATTCCGCCCCGGCGCCCGCGGCGCTACTCGGCCGCGCGCGCCATCGCGGGCGCGTTGCGCGCCATCCAGGCATCGACGGCGCGGGTGTCCTCGTCGCTGAAGTGCAGCCCGAGTTTCGTGCGCCGCCACAGCACATCCTCGGCGCTGCGGGCGTATTCCTTCTCGATCAACCAGGTAAGCTCGGCCTCGGTGAGCGTGGCGCCGAAATCCTGCCCGAGCCCTTCGGCCGATGTCGCATCGCCCAGGATCTCGCGCGCCTCGGTCCCGTAGGCGCGCACGAGCCGCGCGGCCCAGCGTTCGGTCAGGAACGGATAGTCGCGCCGCAGCCCATCGCGCAAAGCCGCCCCACCGTCATGCGCGAAATCGCCCCCCGGCAAGGGCACGCCGGCCGTCCATTT
>SLKB01000098.1 GCA_007134805.1 Paracoccaceae bacterium | reverse complement strand
CCGCAGGATCTGGAAGAACGCCTCGATCTTCAATACGAGCGAGATCTCGAGATCCTCAGTGATCTCGACGGGATTATCCTGAAACTGGGCGATGACGCGCGTCACCCTGCATGGGTTTCATCGATTTGAGACCGACATCTTGCTGCCCGGTTTGCGCATCCCGAAAACGTGCTAGTACCAGATAATTCGATGCCCCAGCGTTCCGATCGACTTTTCTCGACTCACGCCTATCCCGATCTGATGTATCTCGTGATCCCCAAATGCGGGTGCACATTCGTCAAGAACATGCTCTGGATGATTGATCATTCGGGTGAGGCGCATGTAAATCCCAGACGGGTGCATGACGACGACACGGCATTTCTTCGCGCCACAGCCCATGGGAAAACCGATGCGGAAATCCGGCAGAGCGAGTTTGCCTTCACAGTTGTCCGTGACCCGGTCGAGCGCTTCATCTCGCTCTATTTCGACAAGGTCATCGGGAATGGGCACCGGAAATTTGTCCCGCTCAGAGCAGTTCTTGCCGCCGATCATCGGCTTAACATCTCTGCGGCTACGGCGCAGGAGCATCGGGAAAACTGCAAGATCCTGATTGGCTGGATCAAACGCAATCTGAAAGGCAAATCAGAGTTGAAACCCGATGCCCATTGGACACCTATCCTCTGGCGCAGGGACATGATGACGCATTTTGATCTGAAATTGCTGCCACTGGGTGGGCTCGACCGGCGATTGAAGGTTCTGCTGGGCGGTTATGTGCCCCGGATCGATGAGATCGTCGGAAGTTCCGAGCGGTATCAGAGTGCGCGGCTGGTCGCGCGACGGGATCTGCTTGACCCGGAGTTGCGCGAGATGATCCTTGCGACATATCACGGCGATACCAAACTGACCTCGAGCGTCTGGGATTACTGGACCGAGCATAAGCCGCAATGCGCGGCCGAGATCCCGCGGGCGGGACAATTCCTGTGACAGGGTGACCACGCGTCATAACTGTTCGCCTTGGGGCTCAGGGTTTCGCTGGTCAACGCTGGGCGCATCCCTGCCGCCCGACAGGCGCTGTCAGCTTTGCGCAGCCTTAGCCTCGCGCCGCTTGTGCAGCGCATAAAGTGCGGGGGCCGCGACCCGATTATAACCCAGATCGGCAAGCGGGCGCAGGACTGGCAAGGACAGCACGCGCGCAAGCCACCGGAGCCGCGGCAACTCGCGCCAGATGATCAGAAACGCAGGAAATCCGGACAGGATCCGTCCGTCCTCGCGCGCATGCAGACGCCGCGTGGCCTGATCGACATCAAGCCCCCAGCCCTCGAGATCTGCATCGTGCAGATCCGTGAAGGACAGCCGCGCCTGCACCGCCTCTGCCTGTTCGCGATAGTGCGTTATCTCGGCCGAACAGATTGGACAGCGGCCGTTGTAGAGAATTTCGATGATCATGTCCGACAGCTAGTCTTCCCGCCGAAAGGTCAAGATGCGCCCCGCGGCGGCGGTGTGCTGTGATTGGTGTACTCGGTCCAATCGTCGATGTCGGGGTAGAACTGCTGGCGCCAGGCACGCACTTTCGGGTTCATGTAGCGACGGAAGAGCGGCGGAAACATCGCAAGCGTGGTAAGCGCCGGATAACCGAAAGGTAATTGCGGCGCTTCGGCTTCGGAATAGGTCTGCAGAAGCGGGAAGCGTCGGTTGGGCCTCGTGTGATGGTTCGAGTGCCGCTGCAGGTTGATCATCAGCCAGTTCGAGGCCTTGTGCGCCGCGTTCCAGCTGTGATGCGGCTGTACAGGCTCGTATTTCCCCTCGCCCAGATGGCGCCGGGTCAAGCCGTAATGCTCGATGTAATTGGTCAACTCGAGTTGCCAGAAGGCGACAAAACCCTGCCAGATGAAGAGCGCCAGCCCCCAGGGCCCGGCGAGCACGTAGCTTGTGCCCAGCATCGCCAGTTGCAAGGCAGCGTAGCGCCAGAACGGATTCGAGCGATGCCACCAAGGCAGGCCCTTGCGCGCCAGCATCGCGGCTTCGGCGCGGAAAGCCGAAGGCGGGCAATTGCGCAGCACGCGCCAGAAATAGCTCACGAAACTCTCATTGTAGCGCGCCGTGACCGGGTCGCGGGGGGTTCCGACATAGCGGTGATGCACAAGCAGATGCTCCGAGCGGAAATGCGAATAGAGCACCGAGGCCAGCAGCAGATCGGCCAACCAGCGCTCGATGCGGGGTTTTTGATGCATCAACTCATGCGCATAGACGATGCCAATGACGCCCGACATGACGCCCACGCCGAACATCACCCCCAGATCTTCCCAGAAATTGTGGCCCCCGTGAGCACCCAGCCACCAGATGGTCCCGTAGATCACCCCGATCTGGACCGGAAACCAGATCAGCGTGATCAGCCGATACCAAGCAAGGTCTGCCAAGGGCGCTTCAGGGTCGGGGTTGCTCGTGTCGAGGCCAGTGACAAAATCGATCAAGGTGAAGGCCCACCAGCCATAGGCGACAGGCAGAAGGAACCACCAGCCGCCCAGACCCGCAGATAGTGCGATCAACGGCAGAAAGCCGAGGCTGACCCAGAAGGGCAGCGCAGAGGTGATCCGGCGCAGTTGGTCGGTCGTCACGCGAGGGGTCTCCGAAACGGACAGATATCGGATATGGATCTAACCTGGCTGTCGCGCGGCGCAACGGTCGCTGGTGGCGCGGGACAGCCGATCACGCGGCGAGCGGGTATCGGGGTGGTACGCGTCAGGACTGCCGCGGCTGATATTGGCTTACTGTGCAGCATCATGGGTCAACATCGGTGCGGCAAGAGCATGGGCCTTGCGCATCAGCGTGGGCAGTGCCGCCGGATCGAAGCGGCTGGCAGGCACGAACTCTCCGGGGGTCTCCATGGGAAGGCGCGCAACCCGAAGGCCAAGGCGCAGATGGAAATGGGTGAAGGTATGACGTACTTCACCAGGGACAGACTGCCAGTCTGCAGTGACAGGCGGATGCTCGTGCGGCTGTGCCTCTGTCCAGGCAGTACCTGGCCAGCCGAGCGTTCCGCCTAGGAGCCCATGCGCGGGTCGCCGTTCCATCAGCCAGGCACCATCCGCGCGGCGCGCGATATAGGCAATGCCCAGCCGCACCGGTTTGGCAGGCTTGCGCGTTTTCCTTGGCAGTTGTGCCGCTGTGCCGCGGCTACGCGCCGCACAGGCCGCGATCAGGGGGCAGATGCCACAAGCGGGGTTGCGTGGCGTGCAGATCGTCGCGCCCAGATCCATGACCGCTTGCGCATAGTCTCCGGGACGATCGTCTGGCGTCAGGCGCGCAGCATGAGCCTTGAGACCCGGCTTTGCAGCCGGCAACGGGGTGTGGTCATCGAAGAGGCGCGCCATGACACGCTCGACATTGCCATCGACCACTGTCTCGGGCCGGTCGAACGCAATCGCTGCGATCGCCGCCGACGTATAGGGCCCGATCCCGGGCAACGCCTGCAACCCGTCGCGCGTGTCGGGAAAACCGCCCCGCGCGGCGACAGCGCGCGCGCATTTCACCAGATTTCGGGCACGCGCATAATAGCCAAGCCCCGCCCACTCGGCCATCACCTCAGTCTCATCCGCGCCTGCGAGGGCTACCACTGTCGGCCAGCGGGTGTTGAAACGGATGAAATACTCCTTGACCACCGCGACAGTGGTTTGCTGCAGCATCACCTCGGACAGCCATACGCGGTAGGGATCCGGGCGCTCCACCGCACCCGGCGCCACCCGCCAAGGCAAATCGCGCGCATGCCGGTCGTACCAGCCAAGCACAATCTCGGCGATCT
>SLKB01000073.1 GCA_007134805.1 Paracoccaceae bacterium | reverse complement strand
GGGCTGTCAGCAGGTCGGCCGCGTCAAGGAGCTGGCTTGCCTGTTCGAGCGCGCCGAACCGGATCAGCGCTGCAACCCGCGCCGCGAGCATCGCGCCCGGCAGATCATCGCTGCCCCGCACGGGCGGGGCAAATTCGGCGAGCAGCAGCCGCAGGGTGAGTTGCTGCGCGGCGGGCACGGTGTCGCCGGGCAGAGTGTCGAGCGCGTCGCGCAACTCGGCCATTGAGGCAGGGCCCCAGATCGCGCGCGGCAAATCGATGCGCGCGGCCGCAAAAAGCCCTGTCGTGTCCGGGTCGGGCGCGTCGAGCGGCTGGGCGGTGATCGGCTCGAAATCAAGCCTGTCCGCAAGCGGCGGGGGCGGCGCTGGCGGCGGGGCGGGATCGGGCGCGAGAGACGGCGCGCGGAAAGCCTGGTCGAGCCACTCGATCGCGCTGAGCGGCGCGGGGTCGTCCAGCGCCACGCCGGGGCTGGCAAGCAGCCCGGCAATGAGGGCCAGGCAAGGGGCGCGTCGACGGATCAATCGAACTCCAGCGTGACGGGGGTCTCGGTGGGGCTGCGCGCCGGGCTCATGTCGCCGAAATAGGCGTAACTGACCACGGCGACCGCGGCCAGCACCACCAGGATCACCAGAAATTTGAGAAGAATCCGTCTCTTGCCTCGTTTTACGGGTCTGCGCATTGTCTGCCTCTCGTTGCGTTGCCTGCCGTTTCTTGGGGGTTTCCCTTTCGTCAGGGCCGCAATATCACGAGAGACCAGAGACAGGCCACGAAAACTTCGGGCCGAAGCGGGAGGGAGCGGCGGCGCAAGCATGAAACTGCACAAGACTGTCGTGCTTGTCGGGATGATGGGCGCCGGAAAAACTGCGGTGGGGCGGACAGTTGCGCAGATGCTCGGCGTGCCCTTCCTCGACTCCGATGAAGAGATCGTGACCGCGGCGCAGATGAGCATCCCCGAGATCTTCGAGCGCTTCGGCGAGCCGTTCTTTCGCGCCCGCGAGGCCGAGGTGATCGCGCGGCTGATGCGCGCGCGGCCTTGCGTGCTGTCGATCGGGGGCGGGGCGTTCCTGCGGCCGGACACGCGAGCGCTGATTTCGGAGCAGGGCGTGTCGGTCTGGCTGAAGGCGGATCTCGATCTGCTCTGGGCGCGGGTGCGGCACAAATCGACGCGTCCGCTGTTGCGCACAGCCAACCCGCGCGCGACGCTGGCGCAGCTTCTGGACGAGCGCACGCCGCATTACGCGGAGGCCGATCTTGTCGCCGAGGCCGATGCCGCCTATGCGCTGCATGACATGGCGCGCGAAGTGCTGCGGGTGCTTGCCACGCGGCCGGATGTTCTGGAAGGAGGGCCGTCATGAGCCTTGATCAGGTGCATGTGGATCTGGGCGCGCGCAGCTATGATGTGCTGATCGGCGCGGGGCTGATGGGGGAGGCGGGCGCGCTGATCGCGCCCTTGCTCGCGCGCCCGCGCGTGGCCGTGCTGACCGAGACGCGCGTGGCCGCGCTGCATCTGGAGCGGCTGCGTGCGGCGTTGCGCGCCGAGGGGATCGAGATGGCCGCGCTCGAACTTGCGCCCGGCGAGGCCACGAAAAGCTGGGAGGGCCTGCAGCGATCGGTGGAGTGGCTGCTCGATCAGCAGATCGAGCGCGGCGATCTGGTGATCGCGCTTGGCGGCGGGGTGATCGGCGATCTGGCGGGGTTTGCCTGTGCCGTGCTGCGCCGGGGCGTGCGATTCGTGCAGGTTCCGACCTCGCTTCTGGCGCAGGTGGACAGTTCGGTGGGCGGCAAGACCGGGATCAACACGCGCCATGGCAAGAATCTGGTGGGCGCGTTTCATCAGCCGTCGCTGGTGCTGGCCGATATCGACACGCTCGCCACGCTTCCGCCGCGCGATTTTCTCGCGGGCTATGGCGAGGTGGTGAAATACGGGCTGCTGGGCGATGCGGCCTTCTTCGACTGGCTGGAAGCGCATGGCCCGGCGCTTGGCGCGGGCGATGCGGGCCTGCGCCAGCATGCCGTGCGCGCTTCGGTCGCGATGAAGGCCGCGATTGTCGCGCGCGACGAGACCGAGCAGGGCGAGCGCGCGCTTCTCAACCTCGGCCACACGTTCTGTCATGCGCTGGAGGCGGCGACGGGCTATTCCGACCGGTTGTTGCATGGCGAGGGGGTGGCGATCGGCTGTGCGCTGGCGTTCGAGTTGTCCGCGCGGATGGGGCTTTGTGCGCAGGAAGTGCCGGGCCGGGTGCGCGCGCATCTGCGCGCGATGGGCATGGCGGCCGATCTTGGCGATATCCCCGGCGATCTGCCAGGGCGCGACGCGCTGATCGCGCTGATGGGGCAGGACAAGAAGGTGCAGGCAGGGCGGCTGCGCTTCATCCTCGCGCGCGATATCGGCAAGGCTTTCATCTGCGACACGGTGCCGCCCGCGACGCTGGCCGCGCTTCTTGACGATGCGCTGGCCGCGCCTAAAGCTGCTCGACCGTGACCTTGCCCGCGTCAAAAGCGATATGGTCCGCGAGTGCGGCGACCGCCTCGGTCGGGGAGGTGAGCGTGTAGGCGGCGTTGGTGATCAAGCCCTCGGGGCTTGAGACATGGTAGAACAGCCCCTGGCCGCGGTCATCGCAGATCAGCGTACGATCCGAGGGGTCCAGCACGGCCGCGGCGATGTCTTCGCGCGGGAAATAGATCACAAACGGATAGTCGCGCTGATAGAGTTCCATGGCGCGGGTGCTTTCGCCGACGACCGCGCCATTGGCGCGCACGACCCAGGTGCCGGTGGCAGGGTAGATCTTGATATCGCTCATTGGCATCACTCGGGTCCTCCCTGAAATGTTGGTCCGGTTGCGCCGCGATTCGGGCCACCATGGCAGATGCGCGTTAACTTTTACAGTGGCTCGCAGGCCTGCGCCAGCCAGCGGCGCGCGGGATCGGACAGCAGCGGCGCGAGTGCTGCCTGGACGCGCGCATGGTAGCTGTCGATCCAGGCGCGCTCGGGCTCTGTCAGCATCTCGGCGAGAATGAGCCTGCGGTCGATGGGCGCAAGGGTCAGCGTCTCGAATTCCAGCCAGTCGCGGGCATCGCCCCCCTCTGGCGGGCTGCCCGCGCGCACGGCAAGCAGGTTCTCGATGCGGATGCCGAAGGCGCCTTCGCGGTAGTAGCCCGGCTCGTTCGACAGCAGCATCCCTTCGTCAAGCGGCACCTGGCTGATGCGCGAGATCCGGTGCGGCCCTTCATGCACTGACAGGAACGCCCCGACCCCATGGCCAGTGCCATGGTCGTAATCCTGCCCGGCGAGCCAGAGCGGATAGCGCGCGAGCGCATCGAGATGCCCGCCCGCAACCCCGCGCGGGAAGCGTGCACGTGAAAGCGCGATCATGCCTTGCAGCACGCGGGTGAAGCACGTGGCCTCGAGCGCACCGGCCGGGCCGATGGCAATGGTGCGGGTGATATCGGTTGTCCCGTCGCGGTATTGCCCGCCCGAATCGACGAGCATCAGATCGCCGGGGATGAGCGTGCGATTGCTGGCTTCGGTCACGCGGTAATGCACGATCGCGCCATTGGGCCCGGAGCCCGCGATCGTGTCGAAGCTCAGATCGACAAGCTCGTTGCTCTGGCGGCGGCAGGCTTCGAGATGGCGCGCGATGTCGATCTCGCTGAGGGAGTGGGTCGGATCGGCGCTCAGGCGCGCGGCCTCGGCATCGAGCCAGCAGAGGAATTCGACCACGGCCGCGCCATCACGCAGATGGGCTGCGCGCGCGCCTGCAAGCTCGGCCTCGGTCTTGCGGGCCTTGGGCAGAAGGCAGGGGTCGGGCTGGAATTGCGTCGCGATACCGGCCTCCTGCAGGATGTCGAGCACGCGCAGGGGCGCGCTGGCCTTGTCGAGCCGCACGGGCCCCGTGAGCGTGCGCAGCGCGGGCTCGAACGCCTCGGGCGGGCGCAGCTGAACCCCGTCGCCAAGGGCGAGGCGCTCGAATTTCGCAGGCTGAGCAAAGAGATCGACCCGGCCATCCGCGTGCACGATCCCGAGCGCCTGCACGACCGGCAGGCGCGGCAGATCGGCGCCGCGCATGTTGAGAAGCCAGCACAGGCTGTCGGGCTGGGAGAGGATCGTGGCGCGCTCGCCGGCCTTGCGCAGCGTCTCTGCGATGCGCGCGCGCTTGGCGGCGGACGTCTGCCCGGCCGTGGCGTCAGGGTGCAGCCAGGCGCGCGCCGCGGGCGGCGCGGGCCGGTCGGTCCAGAGCGGATCGATGGCGTTGGGCCGACGCGCGAGCGTCACGCCGCTGCCCTGCAACCCGTTCTCGAGTTTGGTGATCTCATCGGGCGTGTGCAGCCAGGGATCGAAGCCGATGACCGCGCCATTGGGACAGGCCGCGCGCAGCCAGTCGGCGGGCGGTGTCTCGGGCCAGGGGACGGGGGTGATCTCGGGGGGGCATTGCTGGCGGGCCTGCACACGGTAGCGCCCGTCGACAAAGAGCCCCGCGCGATCGGGCAGCACGATCGCAAACCCGGCCGAGCCCGTGAAGCCCGTAAGCCAGGCGAGCCGTTCGTCGCAGGGCGCAACATATTCGCCCTGGTGCAGATCCGCGCGCGGTACGAGCCAGCCGTCAAGCCCCGCTGCCTGAAGTGCGGCGCGCAAGGCGCGCAGCCGCGGCGGGCCATCTTCGGGGCGCGTGGTGGCCGAGAAGCTTTGCAGCATTCATGCTCCGTCGGGCGAGGGGGCAGATCAGCGCTTGCGGTCGCGCCGTGTGCTCATGGGCTGGAAGGCGACGGCGACATGCGCCTCGCAATAGGGCTTGCCGGGCTCGACGGGCAGGCCGCAGAACCAGAACTCGTCGGTCGCGGGATCGCCGATGGGCCATTTGCAGGTCCGCTCGGTCAGTTCCAGAAGCGAGAGCTTGCGCGCCGCCTTCTCGATCTCGCGCACGGTTGCGAGCGCCTCGGGGTCGATCTCGTTGGCGGAGGGCTGCGGGGGCAGGGGCTGGCCCGCCGGGATGATGGGGCGGGGCTTGAAGACCGGCGCCTCGGCGTCCTCATCGGGCTCGACGGCGTCGTCGGTCGAGGGGGGGGTGGCCTGCGCCTCGCGTTCGGCCTTGGCCTTGGCGAGATCGACGACCGGTGCTGCGGGCGGCTCGTCGGGGATCGGTACGGGATCGGGCGCCTCGATCGGCGGCATGGTCGCGGCCGGGTCGGTGGGCGGGGTGGCGTCCGCGCCATTGCCATTGCGGTTCGACAGGCCCAGCCGATGCACCTTGCCGATCACGGCGTTGCGTGTCACACCGCCGAGTTCCTTGGCGATCTGCGAGGCCGAATGCCCCTCATTCCACATCTTCTTGAGCAATTCGACACGCTCATCGGTCCATGACATTTCAGGCTCTCCGGCTGGCGAACGCGGGGCACGCAGGCCCCCGTTTGACGACAGGTCTGCCCACAGCTATGGGCGAGAGGATGAAATACAAGCAGCCGGGCTTAAATACAATGCGGGATCGCGCGGGCGAAGCTGCGCGCGCGCGCAGTGATGAGGATGACAGCATGAAAGAGACTGTGTGGCCAGAGTTCCAGATGGGCGCGCGCCGGTTCGGGCGCGTGAACTGGCTGGGGCTGGGCGCGCTTGCGGATCGCGAGATCCGCCGCTTCCTGGTCGTCTGGACGCAGACGCTTGCCGCGCCGCTGGTCACGGCGGGGTTGTTTCTGGCGGTCTTCTCGCTTGCCATCGGCCCGACGCGGGGCGATGTGCTGGGCGTGGCCTTCATCAATTTCCTCGCCCCGGGGATCCTGATGATGACCGTGATCCAGAACAGCTTTGCCAATACCTCGTCGTCGATCGTGATCTCGAAAGTGCAGGGCAATATCGTCGATACGCTGATGCCGCCGCTCTCGCCGATGGAATTGCTGCTGGGCTATCTGGCGGGGGGCGTGGTGCGCGGGATCATGGTGGGGATCGTGATCACGCTGGCGCTGTGGCTGTTGCTGGGGCAGGGCGTGGCGCATCCGCTGTGGCTTGTCGTGTTCCTGATGCTGGGCGCGGCCTTTCTGGGCGCGCTGGGGATCGCTGCGGGCATCATCTCGAACAAGTTCGACCAGATCGCGGCGATCACCAATTTCGTGGTGGTGCCGCTCTCGTTCCTGTCGGGGACATTCTATTCCATCGCGACCCTGCCGCCGGCGCTGGAGATGGCGAGCCGGTTAAACCCGGTCTTCTACCTCATCGACGGCGCGCGCTACGGGATGATCGGGGCATCCGATGCCTCGCCCTGGCTTGGGCTGTGCGTTGTCGCGGGGGCGACAGGGGGCGTGGGGGCGCTGTGCTGGATGTGGTTCCGCTCTGGCTACCGGCTGAAGCCCTGATCTGCTGCCGAAAGCGTGTGCGTGGGGGTGCTTGGTCTTCGGGATCGGGGCTGCTACGGTGTGTTGAAATGGCTCTCAAGATCGGGTAGACGATGAAACGGCTTTCACTTCTTGTCCTTGCCGCCTCGGGGTTTGGCGCGATGCCGCTGGTGGCGGCCGATGACGGGGTCTGGCGCGATTGCCGGACCTGCCATGTGGTCGAGTCGCCCGGTGGCGAGGTTCTGGCGCGCGGCGGGCGCAGCGGGCCGAATCTCTACGGGATCGCCGGGGCGCCGATTGCGGGCGATGGCAATTTCCGCTTCTACACGGATGATCTGCGCGCGGCCGGCGCGACCGGCGCCCGCTGGAACGAGTCGAATTTCGTGGCCTACATGTCCGACCCCGACCAGTTCCTGCAGGAGGTGACGAACAATCCCGATGCCGAGGGCGGAATGCATGTCCAGTTGCGCAGCGGCGCGCGGGACGTGTTCGAGTTCCTGCAGAGCCTGTCGGAGTGATCGCGCGATCTGGCGCGGCGTGCTGACCCGGCGCTGCGTGCGGGTTTCGGGAAAGCGCGATGCGGGAAAGCCGGTGAGAGACTGGACAGCGACCCAGACGGAAATTGCTGCGGCTGCTTCCTTCCGGACCTGACCGGGTTGGCAAGGTGTCTGCCCGCGCCAGCCTCTCATCTGCTCAGGTAAAGGTTTCGGGCGCGGGATTCAAGCCACGGCGGGCACGGAAGTTGCCAGGTTGCAGGCAAGAAAAAAGGCGCGCCGGGCGGCGCGCCTTGGTGCTGTGATATGGCAGGGCGCGTTTATTCCTGCTGGCCGAGGAACATCAGCAGGAACTGGAACATGTTCAGGAAGCTGATGTAGAGGCCCAGCGCGCCGTCAACGGCCGCCTTGTCGAGGTATTCCTGATCCCCTGCTGCGGCATGCGCGACGTATTCGCTCTTGATATGCTGCGTGTAGAAGGCCGTCAGACCCGCGAAGATCAGGATGCCGATCGACGAGATGGCGAACATCATCGCCGGGCTCTGCAGGAAGAGGTTGATGATCATCGCCACGATCAGGCCGATCACACCCATGATCAGGAACGTGCCCATGCCGGACAGGTCCTTGTTGGTGGTGTAGCCCCAGAGGCTGAGCCCCGCGAAGGCGATCGAGGTCACGAGGAAGGTCTGCGTGATCGAGTAGCTGGTGAACACGAGGAAGATCGAGCTCAGCGACAGGCCGATCGCGGTTGCGAAGATGAAGAAGCCGAGCTGCACGCCCGCGGCCGATGCCCGGCGCATCAGCGCGCCCCAGCCGAAGAGCACGAAGGCGAGCGGGGCGAACATGATCACCCAGCGCAGCGGCGACATGTAGATGGCACCGCCGATACTGTTGAGCATCGTGCCGTTGGGCAGTTGCGCGACGGCCGCGTTCGGATCAGTGGTGGTGGCCAGACCGGCGATCGCCCAGGCCGCGGCTGCCGTGATCAGCATGCCGACCGACATGGTGCCGTAGACCTTGTTCATATGGGCGCGCAGACCAGCGTCGATCTGGGCGGAGCGCGTGCCCGCCGTCTGCTGGGCGCGCAGAGTATTGAAATCTGCCATAATGTCCTCCGTCGAGATTGCATCCGGGCGACTGCCCTGACTTGGATTGGAATATCGTCAAGTTCCACTCATGTTTCAAGCTTTTCCAGAACAAAATAGACGGGAATTGATCAGACTGCGGCATCCTGGCTCAGGGGTGCCGCGTCAGGATGCACTGCGATGACGATCTTGCCCATGGCGCGGCGCGCGCGCAGCAACTCGAACCCCTCGGCGAACTGTTCCAGCGGCAGGACGTGGCTGACATGCGGGGCGAGCCTGCCTGCGGCATACCAGTCGAGCAGGCTGCGCAGGCTGTCGGTCAGCACCCTGGGCGCGAAGCTCAGATAGGCGCCCCAGTAGAGCCCGATCACCGAGATGTTCTTCACCAGCAGGATGTTTGCCGGGAAGTGCGGCACGCGGTCGCCGGCGAAGCCGATGGCGAGGAAGCGGCCTTCCGGGCGCAGGCTGCGCAGGGCGGGGGTGGCGAAGGGCTCGCCGATGGCGTCATAGACGACATCGACCCCGCCGAGCGCGCGCAATTCTGCGCGCAGATCGGTCTCATCGCTGTCAAGGCAGATGCTTGCACCGGCTGCGCGTGCGCGTGCGAGCTTCTCGGCGCCGCGGGCCACGGCGACGACCCGCGCGCCCAGCGCCGCGCCGATCTCGACCGCGGTCAGCCCGACCCCGCCGGCCGCCCCAAGGACGACCAATGTCTCGCCCGGCTGCAGATGCGCGCGGTGCGCGAGCGCGAGATGCGAGGTGCCATAGGCGACCAGAAATCCCGCTGCCTCGATCATTGGCATCGAATCGGGCAGGGGCACGCAACGCTCGGCAGAGCAGGTGGCACGTTCGGCAAGGCCGCCCTGGCCTGCGAAGGCCGCAACGCGCTGGCCTTCATGCAGGCCCTCGACGCCCTCGCCCAGTGCAAGGATCCGCCCGGCATATTCGAGCCCCATGACAAAGGGCGGATCGGGCGTGTCCTGATATTTTCCTGTCTGCATCAGCAGATCAGCGAAGTTGAGCCCGCAGGCATTTACCTCGATCAGCACCTCTCCGCGGCCCGGCAGGGGCTCCGGGCAGGTGCGCAGGGCCGGGGCTGCGCCTGATTCCTCGATGATGACAGCCTTCATGCTTCCTCGCGCCTTGCTCACGCAGCGAGAGTGCAGCGCGGCACGGTGAGGAGCAAGCGCCACGTCTCAAAAGTTGTTTGCATCCTGCAAAACTCCCGCTATGATTGTTGCAGAATGCAACGCAAAATTGAAACTGTGGCGAAGATTGGGCAGGTCTGTTCTTTTTCCGTGAAGTGTAAAGTGATTCTGCTACACACGCCATTGGGTCTTGCAGAAGCGCGGCGGGTGGAGAGTTGTTCATTTGAACATTTCAAGAAAGAGACTTTGTGACGAAATTTTTTGCGTCCGAACCAGCCGATAGACGACCTGCTTCAGTTTTTATCGGAAAGAGGTGTAATCATGACTCATGCTGTAGACGTACATGTCGGCCAGCGCATTCGGCACAGACGCTGGCTGATCGGGATGACACAACAGCAGCTTGCTGAGAGTGTCGGGATCAAGTTCCAGCAGATCCAGAAATACGAGACCGGGATGAACCGCGTGTCGGCGTCTCGGCTCTGGGATATCTCGCGGGCACTCGATGTCTCGCCGGTCTTCTTCTTCGAGGGGCTCGATGAGAGCGGCGAGCGCGATTCCGAATCGGAAAAGCTGCTCGAGAAGAAGGAAACGCTGGATCTCCTGCGGACCTATTACGCCATCCCGAAGGATCAGCGTCGGCGTCTGTATGAGCTGGCACGCGCCTTGGGCCAGAATAGCTGACACTGGCCCTGCGCGTTTCGCGCGCCCGACCCGAGATCGCCACCCTTTCCGGGGTGGCGTTTCTCTGTATGGCTGCTAGAGAGGGGCCGCCGGAGGCACGGGCATGAGGGGCACGGGCATGAGGGGCGCGATGTCGCGGATCGATCGGGGGTCGCTCAGTGCAGCCGAAATCGGCGCGCTCGAGGGGGTGGCGCATGCGCTTGCCGATCTGGCGCGGCCGCTGACGCTTGCGCAGTTCCGCAAGCCGGCGCTGCGGGTCGAGAGCAAGTCCGCCGCCGGGTTCGATCCGGTGACCGACGCCGACCGGGCCACCGAACGCGCGATCCGCGATCATCTGGCCAGGCATCGGCCCGGTGACGGGATCGTGGGCGAGGAGTTCGGCACCGAGCGAGGCACGACCGGGCTGAGCTGGATCATCGATCCGATCGACGGCACGCGCGCCTATCTGAGCGGCACGCCCTGCTGGGGGGTGTTGATCGCGCTCGCCGATGCGGCGGGCCCGTTTCTCGGGATCATCGACCAGCCCCATACCCAAGAGCGGTTTTCGGGCGGGCCGGGCGGCGCAGTGCTGCAGGACCGCAACGGGCGCGCGGCCTTGCGCACGAGCCCGCGCGCGACGCTGGCCGACGCGATCCTCTTTTCGACCTTCCCCGAAATCGGCTCCGAGGCCGAGCGCGCGGCCTTCGCGCGGGTAGCGGCGCAAGTGCGGCTGACGCGCTACGGGCTTGATTGCTATGCTTATGCGCTGGTCGCGGCGGGCCATGTCGATCTGGTGATCGAGGCGGGGCTCAACGCCTATGACATCGCAGCCCCGCAGGCCGTGATCGAGGCGGCGGGCGGCATCGTGACCGACTGGACAGGCGCCCCGCCGGGGGCGAGCGGGCAGGTGATCGCGGCTGCGAATGCGGCGCTGCACGCGCAGGCGCTGGCGCTGCTCTGCGGCTGAGGTTCAGCGCGGCGTCAGCGCGGCGATCGTGTCGGTGATCAGCGCAAGGCAGTCGGGGCTTGAGAAGCGGTGATCGGCATCCTTGACGAGCGTGAGGCGCATGTCGGGGCAGTCTGCATGCGCCAAGAGCCGGAGCGGAACCTGCGTCTCGACGGCCTCATCTGCGGTGCCTTGCAAGAGCCGCACCGGAAAGGGCAGGGGCAGCGGGCTGCGCAGTACAAGTTGGTCGCGGCCATCCTCGAACAGCTTGCGGGTGACGATATAGGGGCCGTCATCATAGTCGCTGGGCAGGGCGGTCTGGCCGAGCTCGAGCACCTCGGCGCGTTGGGCCTCGGTCAGGTGCGGCCACATGCTGTCCTCGGTGAAATCGGGTGCGGCGGCGATGCCCACAAGCGCGTGGAAGCGATCGCGCATGGCGCGTGCAAGCAGAAGCGCGATCCACCCGCCCATGGACGAGCCCACGAGGATCTGCGGCCCCTGCGTGCGTGCGTGCAGCATGGCTTGGGCGTCGCGCGCCCAGTCGCCGATGCTGCCATCGGTGAATGTGCCCGAACTCTCGCCGTGGCCAGTGTAGTCGAAGCGCAGGAACGCGCGGCCCTGCGCCCGCGCCCAGTCTTCGAGATAGAGCGCCTTGGTGCCGTTCATGTCCGAGCGGAACCCGCCCAGAAACACGATGCCCGGCCCGGCGCCGTCCTGCTGGTGATAGGCAAGCCGCGCGCCATGCGCTGTGTCGAGATAGTCAACCATCCGATACTTCCTTCAATCCGCGCGCCACCCAGGCGGCCGCAGCCGCCATCAGCGCGAAAAGTGCCAGCGTCGTGCCCGCGCCGGCAAGCGATGCCAGCGCGCCGAACACGCCGCTTGCCAGCAAGATCACACCGATGAGCGTGTTGGCAATGGCCGTATAGACCGCGCGGAGATCCCGCGGGGCCATGTCGACCAGATAGGTGGACCGCCCGAGCCGCACGCCCTGATGCGCGATCATCACCCCGAAGAGCGCCAGAGGCATGGCCCAGAAGCTCTCGGCCAGCCCCAGCGCGGCGAAGATCAGCGTCAGGATCAGCGCGCCCGCGCCGCTCAGCCCTGTCCAGATCAGCACCCTGCGCGAGGAGCGGTCGGCGAGCCGCCCCCAGACATAGCTCGACAAGAGCCCCGCCAGGGCCGAGGCCAGCACCAGAGCCCCCAGCCCCGCAAGTGCCGCGCCGCCCGCGCTCGAGGCCAGCAGCACCAGATAGGGCGGCGCCAGCGCGATCGAGGTCAAGAGCCCGCGTGTGACGATGAAGCGGGTCAGTTGCGGGTCTTCGCGCAGGTAGCGCAGATTGCCGATGGCCGCCTCCCATCCGTTCGCGCCGCCCGATTGCGCGCCCTTGTCCTCGGCGAGCCCGGCGAAGACGAGCCCCGCCAGCACCCATGCCCCGGCCGCAAGCCCGAGCGCGCCCAGCACCAGCCCCGCGCGCATTTCCGAGAACAGGATCAGGATCAGGGCAAAGCCAATCACGAGCATCGAGGACCATGTCGCCGCAACTCCGGTGACGGTGCCGCGCTCGCCCTTGTCGACAGTCTTGCCCAGCACATCCTTGTAGGCGACCGAGGCGACCGAGCGCGACAGGGCCAGCACGGCCAGCCCCGCGAGGATCACCCCGCCCGCCGCCGCGCCCTGCAGGGTCAGCCCGGCGACAAGGATGATCGCAGCACCGATCCCCTGACCTATCGCGGCCGCAGCCCAGGCCCATTTGCGCTGCGCCATCGCGCGGATCCGCGCTGCGGTGAAAAGCTGCGGGAGCAGCGCGCCGGCTTCGCGAATCGGCACCAGAAGCCCGATCAGGGTTGCGGGCGCGCCCAGATGGGTCATCAGCCAGGACAGGACGAGCTTGGGGTCGGAAAGCCCGTCGGCCGCCTTGCTGAGCCCCAGCGACACGGCATGGCGCAGGAAATTCTGCGGCCGCTGCCGGCAGGCCTCATCGGAGATGTCCTTGCACACGCGCCCGTCATCGTCAGTGGCGAGCGCCTCGTAGGCGATTGTCACGGCGCTGCGTTGGGGGGCCATGTCACTGTCCTTCTTTGTCCCTTGCGCGTGCGCGCCGGGGGAGGGGGGTGGGTTTGCGTTCCCGGTTATCGCCGGCGCAGCATCGAGATGCCAACCGCAATGAGCGCGGCGCCAAGGATCAGAAACGGGATCAGCGGCACGAAGAACTGGGTCACCCCCGCGCGCTCGGCAAGGGCCAGCACGATCATGGCCAGTCCGACAAGCAAGAAGCCCGTGCCCCATTTTCTTGAATTTCGTCGTGGCATGCGGCCCTCCCTTTGCACTGCATAACGCCGTGCCCCGTCCTGCGGTTTCCGAAGCGTCGCGCGCGCGGCGCCGTGTTTGACGGTTGACAAGCCCTGCACGGCATCCGAAACACCGCGCTATGATACCCGCAACCGGGCGTTCCGTGGGCGCCAAACTGACGAGGAGCAGGCCAATGGCCCAGATTTCCCTGACTTTCCCCGATGGCAATGCGCGCGACTACCCCGCCGGGATCACCCCGGCCGAGGTGGCTGCCGATATCTCGAAATCGCTGGCGAAAAAGGCGATCTCGGCGCAGGTGAACGGCGCGCATTGGGATCTGCAATGGCCGATCGACACCGATGGCGCCATTGCCATCCACACGATGCAGGATGATGGCCCCGCGCTGGAGCTGATCCGCCACGACCTGGCCCATATCATGGCCCGCGCCGTGCAGGAGATCTGGCCGGACGTGAAGGTCACCATCGGCCCGGTGCGCGACAAGGGCTGGTTCTACGATTTCGACCGCGCCGAGCCTTTTGTGCCCGAGGATCTGGCGCTGATCGAGGCGCGGATGCGCGAGATCATCAATGCGCGCGATCCGGTGCGCACCGAGGTCTGGGACCGCGCGCGTGCGGTTGCGCATTACAAGGCGGCGGGCGAGCCGTTCAAGCTCGAGCTTATTGACCGCATCCCCGAGGGCGAGCCGCTGCGCATGTATTGGCACGGGGGCTGGCAGGATCTGTGCCGCGGCCCGCATCTGCAGAACACGGGCCAGGTGCCGGCGGATGCGTTCAAGCTGATGTCGATTGCGGGCGCCTACTGGCTTGGCGACAACACGCGGCCGATGTTGCAGCGCATCTATGGCGTCGCGTTCAAGACCCGGCAGGATCTGAAGGCGCATCTGACCATGCTCGAGGAGGCCGCCAAGCGCGACCATCGCAGGCTGGGGCGCGAGATGGACCTCTTTCACATGCAGGAGGAGGCGCCGGGGCAGGTATTCTGGCACCCCAATGGCTGGTCGATCTACACGACGCTGCAGGATTACATGCGCCGCCAGCAGCGCCGCGGCGGCTATGTCGAGGTGAACACGCCGCAGGTCGTGGATCGCAAGCTGTGGGAAGCCTCGGGACATTGGGAAAAATATCAGGAGCACATGTTCATCGTCGAGGT